>NZ_JBEOSD010000067.1:0-39298 GCF_040302735.1 Streptomyces sp. NPDC097619
GGGGGGGGGGTTTTTCGCTTTCGGGTTGGCGGGGCCGCCCATGTGGGGGGTCGCCAGCGCCCCCCCCCATCCCCAGGACAACTAACGGGGGGGGCCCCACCCCCCTACGGCGCCCCCCCCCTTCACGTACCCCGGACTCAAAGTCACACCGGAGTCGGAGGTCCGGACGAATTCCGGGCAGGAGCCCGGTTCCTTCACCCGAAGGTAGGGCTGTCTCGTAGCGTGAAGGTGCCGTGACCAGCGAGGATGCCCGGCGTGACCACGGACCATAACCTCACTCCTCTCCGCTCGACGCACTCGGCACCCGTGGTGTTCGGGGCCGGGGCGGCCATCGGCGTGCTGGGCGGCATGATCGGCCTGGGTGGCGCCGAGTTCCGCCTGCCCCTGCTGATCAGTCTCTTCGGCTTCGCCGCCTTGTCGGCCGTCATCCTGAACAAGGCCATGAGTCTGGTCGTCGTCCTGGTCGCGCTCCCCGCCCGTCTGGCCGCGGTCCCGGCCGCCGAACTCGCCGACCGCTGGCCCGTCGCGGTCAACCTGCTCGCCGGAAGCCTGCTGGGCGCCTGGGCCGGAGCCGCCTGGGCCGTGCGGATGCGCAGCTCCACCCTCTACAAGGTGCTGGCCGCCCTGATGGTCCTCATGGCCGCCGCCCTCCTCCTCACCCACACCACCACCCTCGGCACCCTCGACCTTCCGCTGTGGGCCCAGATCCCGGCCGGTGTCGTGGCCGGGTTCGGCATCGGGGTGGTCGCCGCGATCATGGGCGTGGCTGGCGGTGAGCTGCTGATCCCGACGATCGTGCTGCTCTTCGGCGAGGACATCAAAACGGCCGGCAGCCTCTCCCTGCTGGTCTCCCTGCCCACCATGCTGGTGGCCTTCGCCCGCTACAGCCGCGACGGCAGCTTCGCCGTCCTCGGCGCGAACATCCGCTTCACCGCCACCATGGCCGCGGGCTCGATCGCCGGCGCCGTGGTGGGCGGCCTGCTCCTCGGCGTCTTCCCGAACCTGGTCCTCATCCCCCTCCTGGCAGTGCCCCTCCTCGTCTCCGCCCTCAAGCTCGCCCGCCACGACTGACCGGCGGCCGGCCCGGGCGGTGCGCCCTCCGTCTGCAGGGGTCGAGCACGGTTCGGCGCTTGACCTTCGAGTCGGGTCGAAGGTCTACCGTCGGCGATGTGACGACCTACCGCATCTCGCAGCTGGCCGAACGCTCCGGCGTCCCGGCCACCACGCTGCGCTTCTACGAGGACGCCGGGCTGCTGCCCGCCGACCGGACCCCGTCCCGGTACCGGGTGTACGGCGAGGACGCGGTGGAGCGGCTGGCCTTCATCTCCTCCGCCAAGCTCCTCGGCCTGGCCCTGGACGAGATCCGCGACCTCCTCGACGTCCGCGAAGAGGGCGTGTGCGCATCGGTCCGGGCCCGGATGCTGCCCCTGGTCGCCGGCCGGATCACCGAAACCGACCGCCGCATCGCCGAGCTGCGCGCGTTCTCCGCCCACCTGGCCGGCGTCCACGCCGAACTCTCGGGCCCGGCCCCGGCCGGGGCGTGCGGCCCGGACTGCGGCTGCACCACAACCAACGCCCCGGCGGCGGGGCCGGTGCCGATCGAGCTGTCATCGACCCGCCCCGCCGCGGAGCCGTGGCGGGACGTCCCGGTCGCCTGCACCCTCGGTGGCGCCGAGCTGGCCGAGCGCACCGAGCACTGGCGGGCCCTGGTGGGCCGGGCCGAGCGCCGCGAGACGATCCCCGACGGCCTGCGGCTGGCCTTCCCCGCCGGCGCCGACCTCGCCGGCCAGCTCGCGGCGCTCGCCGCGGCTGAACAAGGCTGCTGCGCGTTCTTCGACTTCACCCTCCACCTGACCCCGACCGCCCTTCAGCTGGAGGTGCGGGCCCCCGAGGCCGCCGCCGGAATGCTGGCCGACCTCTTCGGAGCACCCGCATGACCACTTCCTCCTCTCCCCGGCCGTCCCGGCCCTGGGGCACGCTCGGCGCCGGCGCAGCCGCGGTGGCCGCCTGCGCGGTGTGCTGCGCGGGCCCGATCCTGGCGGTCCTCGGCTGCGTCGGCGTCACCTCCGCCATCGGCGCGCTATGGATGCCCACCCTCGCGGTCCTGGCCGTGGCCGCCGGACTCGGCTTCCTCGTCGTAGCGCACCGGCGCCGCACGACGGCCTGCCGCACCGCCCCGGATCGGGCCGACCTCGGCATGCCGACCGTCGGCCCGCCGCCGCCGGCGGCGGGCGGCACGGCCGCCCACTGAGCAGAACCGCAGGCCGGGCCCCGCACAGGGGTTTGTGAGGATGAACCGTCCGACCGCCGTGGGGCGGCCGGCCCAGTACGAAGGAGCAGTTCGGGTGTCGCAGCAGGGACCGCAGGGCCTGGTCGAGCGGATGGAACACCACCAGGTCGCGATCTACCTGGCGGCACTCGCCGCCGGCGGACTGCTCGGCTGGGCGGCCCCCGGCCTCGGCCCGGGACTGGAACACGCGATCAACCCGGTCCTCGGCGCGCTCCTGTTCGTCACCTTCCTCCAGGTCCCCGCCGCCGAGCTCCTCCGCTCGCTGCGCGACGGCCGGTTCCTGTCCGCCACGGTGCTCGTGAACTTCGTGGTCGTGCCCCTGGTCGTCGCCGCGATGTTCACCTTCCTCCCCGCCGACCAGGCCGTGCGCCTGGGCGTCCTGCTGGTCCTGCTCTGCCCCTGCGTCGACTACGTCATCGTCTTCTCCGGCCTGGCCGGCGGCTCCAGCCGCCGCCTCCTGGCCGCCACCCCGGTCCTCCTGGTCGCGCAGATGCTCCTGCTGCCGGGATTCCTCTACCTGTTCATGGGCTCCGAGCTCGCCGACATCGTCGAGGTCGGCCCATTCCTTGAGGCATTCCTGCTCCTGATCGTCATCCCGCTCGCCCTCGCCTGGGCCCTCCAGGCATGGGCCACCCGCCGACCGGCCGGACAGAAGGTCTCCGACGGCGCGAGCACCACGATGGTCCCGCTGATGGCCGCCACCTTGCTGACCGTGGTGGCCTCCCAGGTGCCCAAGCTCGGCGACAGCCTCGGCGACGTCGCCGCCGTCGTCCCGTTCTCCGTGCTGTTCCTCGTGGTGATGGCGTTCGCCGGGAAGGCGGTGGCCCGTCTGTTCCGGCTCGACGCGCCCGCGGGCCGGGCGATCGTCTTCACCGGCGCGACCCGCAACTCCCTCGTCGTGCTGCCGCTGGCGTTGGCTCTGCCCGACGACCTGGCCGTCGCCGCGGTCGCCGTAGTGACCCAGACCCTGGTCGAGGTCCTCGGCATGGTCGCCTACGTACGCCTCGTCCCCCGATTGCTGCCCGCCCGGAACGACCACAACGGTCGGGCTGAGATGGGCCTGGCCAAGTAGGCGTCAAAACTCCGGCCATGTAGAGATCAACACCGCTGGGCAGCCAGCAGGGGCTGTGGCCCGCACTGGCCAACTACAGGTCAAGGTCACACGGATTGATCACGATGCGGTCACGGCGGAGAGGTTCTCGGAGGGCGGCGTCACACCGAGGCCGAAAAGGCCACCTGTAGCAGGTGAATGGCGGGACAGGCCCGCCCTCACCCCTTTCAGGAGCACCTGTGGCGAGCACCGCCGACGAGCCTGAACAGACCCCCGGACAGGCCCGGAGGACCCCCTCCGTGGACCCCTCCATCACCCCCTCCGCGCCCCGTCCCGCCCAGCGGGACGTATTCGCAGGTCGGACCGGGCGGGCAAGGGGTCGCCGTAGGTCCGACAACCCCCATGTACCCCGGCGTCCCCAGCACAGGAGGACTTCGACCGGACCCAGGCGCCGGGAACTGCTGCAAGCGCTGGGGATCTTCCAGAGGGCTACGCCCGATCAGCTGTGGAAGCTGACTCGCCCGGAGAACCGGCACGACAAGCTGACGCGGGACAACCTCCTGGATCTGGAGGACCACCACCCGGTGAGGATCGAGTCGGTACAGGAGGCCCAGCGACAGGTGTGGGTGCTGACCAAGCGCGGACACCACGAGGCGAAGCAGTTGCTGGAGCCGAAGGGCATACGACTGTCGGTGCTGCGTGAGGAGACGTACGACCCGGACACCGGGGAGCTGCTCGGCACCGGCTACGACGACCACGCCGCAGCGGTCACCTCGACGGCCGCGGAGCTCCACCGGGCCGGGATCGGTCACCGGCTCGGCTTCCAGACCGAGATCGGCCACCGGCTGGGCAACAACTTCGTGCAGCGGGCGGACCTGGTGGTGCGGGCACCGGCGGCCGGGGTGCCGGTGCTCCTGGTGGAAGTTGACCGCCGTACCGAGGACGCCCACCAGCTGGTGCAGAAGTTGCACCGGTACCGGGAGTGGGGCCGGCTGCTGCCGCAGGACGCGGACAAGCGCACCGTGGACCTGGTCCGCTTCCGGCCGGACGCGATCGACACGGTCGACCACGAGGAGCGGCTGTGGCGCCGGGTCTACCCGCCCACCGGCCGGGAGGGCCTGCCCCCGGTGGCGTTCGTGTTCGCGGACACCACCGCGGCGAAGGTCGCCAACACCATCGCCGTGCTGGAGGAGACCGGTCGACGCTCCTGGGCACCGCGCCAGTACGAGACCTACGAGCGGGGGATCACCGCCCTCGACTACGGCCAGGCGGTGCCCGTCGTGGTCACCACCCTGGAACAGCTCCAGGAGCACGGCGCCCACAAGGCGGTGTGGCGACGGCTCGGCCGGAAGAGCGAGCAGACGCTGACGGCCGCACTCGACAACCCCGACGGCGACGCCCTCTACCGCCACCAGATGGCCCGCGCCGACGAACGGGCAGCACAGCGCCGGGCCGCCGAACGGGAGGCACAGCGCCCGGTGTGCAGCCGGTGCGGGCAGAAGTTCACCGATGCCCGCTGGGAGGAGACCACCGCGCGCGGCGGTGCCTGGACGGCCGGGGACCTGACCGTCTGTGGCACCTGCCACGCCGACGACGTCGCCCGCGAACAGGCCGCCCGCCTCCAGGCCGCAGTGCCGTCGCCCATCGAGGACGACCGGGAGCCGGCCCGGCCCGGCCGCGGCCTCTTCCGCCGCCGCAGCTGACCGAGACGCCTTCTGGGCAAGCCCAAGGGGAGCCTCGGCAAGCCCGAGGGGAGCCTGGGCAAGCCCAATGGGGGCCTGGGCAAGCCACCCCCGGGCACCGGCTTGCCCACCCCCCCCGGGGCGGCGTCATCGGTCACCGGCAGCTTCTGCCCCAAGACGCGGGGGTGCCGGTCGGTGACCGATGACCGGTCACCGGCCGTTCGGGAGTTGCATGGACCGGTCACGGCGCTGACGTGCTGTTTGACCGATCGCGGGCGACGGATCGGTCACGCTCGCCGCGCTGACCGGTCACGTTCCCGTGCTGGGCAAGCCCTTGCCACGGGGGGGCTTGCCCAGTGTCCGGGCCGCAGGACGGGACGCCTCCCAAGGTCGCGGCAGCACCGTCTGGGACGCGGCAGCCGGGAGCCGGCCGAGACCGCCGTGTCGGTTGTACACCGGGGCATATCCCGTGTGGGGGGTGAAGGACGAAGAAGCCTGAGCGCCAGGGCAAGCCTGAGGCGACCCTGGGGAAGCCCTTCACGAAGGGCTTCCCCAGGCTCCCCTCACGGGTTGCGCTGTCCCGGGCGCAGGACGTCGGCGTGGATCCGGGCCCGGACGCCGGGCTCCCCGGGATCCCGGCGCACCGCGCCGACACCCGATGTGGCCCAGCGCTCGTCCAGCGCGGCCATGACGGCCCGGACGGTGTCCTCGTCCCCGCCGGTGATGTCCAGGACCACCAGGCCGGGCTCCGCGATGTGCTGCTCGTCGGACGGCTTCATGAGCCCTGCGACGGCGCCTGTGACCGGACCGGTTCGCCGGCGGCCCCCCGTCCACTCGCACGAGGGATCCCAGGCCGCGGGTGTCGCATGGTCGGCAAGCTGTGTCGGGGTGCGGCCCCCGTCGCGGCCCTGGTGGCCAGGGCCGCACCCCGTACGTCCGAACGTACTCCAGGGGCCGACGCCACCGGTGGGGCTTTTCTCTTGGGCCGTGAACTGCCGCCTCACCCGTTCGCGCGCGGCCGGGTGCCAGTGGGGCGCGACGGGAACAGGCTGGGCGCATGTCCGCGAAGCTGATCGTCTACCCGCCCGACGAGCAGGGCTGGCGCCGGGTGCGCTACGACGGTGTCGCCATCGGGGTCGCGCACCGGCCTGCCGACATCCGGGTCTTCCTCGCGGCCGCCGGGCTGGAGAACGCCGACGACGTGGACCTGACCGATCCCGACTTCGTGGAGTGGCGAGGCGCCGGCCCGGAAGCCTGGGAGCTCTCCCGCTGACCCTCCGCGAGGGGTTGCACCGGAGGGTGGCTGGAGGGTTGTCTGCACGGGTGCACTAGGCGGGGGACCGCAGGTGTGACCGTGAGTGGGACCCCCCGAATCCGGTGATCTTCCATTCGCGCAGGTCAGATGCCGTGGGCAAGCCTCCTTCGGAAAACGACACCTCTTCCCCGCGATAGCCGGGGAAGAGGTCAGTCTCGATCAGCGGGGGCCGCCACCACGAGCCGGCTCGGTACGACGGTCGCCGCTCCAGCCGGACAGGACCCGTACTCGCTCGCGGGGACCATCTCCGAGCCGGCTGCCCGGGAACGCGGCTGTGCGCCCGTGAGAGACGCACGCGCGGGGCGTGAAGCCTCGGAGACGGTCAGGGATGTGTGAGGGGCTCAGAGCCGCGCGTGCGACGTTCTGCAGAGTCCGTGGCGAGCAGGAGCAGCGCCGTGCGCGCTCGCTTGTGTGGGTCGGGGGTGAGCCGGAGCAGCGTCGTGCGGGCGGCCTCATATCGGCTCGTTCGCGCAGCGGGATGTGTCCGGTCGACGGCTGGGCCCGTCTTGGCTCGGGGAGATACCGGACCCGGCGGAAGCACCGGGGGCGTGCGTGGGTCCGGGAGGCCCGAGGTGGGGGCGCGGGGGCAGTCCCGGCCGGTGGGCCTGGGTCAGGTGTTCGTTTCGGGGGTAGGGTCATTGGTAGCCGTTGTTGTGACCCGCGCTGCCGCATCCTCCTCTTCTTCGTTCGGTGGGGTGCTTTCGGTACGGACCCCTCGATCACGCCGGCCCCCTGTGGTCGCGTACTTCCTTCCCGCACGCGGGGAGGGGAGGGCCCCCTGTTTCTACCGGGACGGCAGCCATGAACCGCCTCACCCCCCGATCCGCTCGGACCCGCGTCCGCACGACCCGCTACTGCCGGGCGGTGGTCGAGTCCCGTCCCGACCGGCCCGGGACGGTGTGGGTGTCCTTCTCCGGTGAGTTCGACATGGACTCCCGACCCGTCCTCCAAGCCGTCTCCGAAGACGTGGGCGGCGCCCATGTGGTGGCTGATGTGTCCGGGGTGGCCTTCGCCGATTCCTCCTTCCTCCACTTCCTCCTCGACATCCGCCACCGCCTGGTCCTGGCCGACGAGGTGCCGCGGCAACTGGCCCGACTGTTCCTCCTGACCTGTACCACCACCTTGTTCACCTACGCCCCCGACCCCACCCACCCCGACGGCAGGGCCGGGCCCTCGGAAGGGGCCCGATGAGCACCCCCGCCGACCCCGGCACCAACCCCGACCCCGGCACCGACCCCAGGTCCGGCCCCGGCCCCGGCACCGACCTCAGCGCCGGCCCCGGCACCGACCCCGGCACCGACCCCGGCGCCGGCCCCGGCACCGACCCCGGCATCGGTCGGGGTCCGGTTTTGGGGCGGCCGCGGGTCTCGTTGCGGGCGCAGGTGGCCGCGGCGACCGAGGAAGCCGACCGCCTGGTGGCCGACGGCCTGTGGGACGTCGCGGCGGAAGACGCCGACCTTGCCCACCGCGCCGCCGGCTCCCTGGCCACCGTCATCGGCCCACCCGACTACCAAGAGATGCTTCCCGGCCTGGCCCGGCTGGAGCACCTGCGTGAAGCACTGGCCGTCCTGGCCCTGGCCACCGCCCGCACCCACGGACACCTCGCCTGGCTCCTCGCTGCCACCAGCCACGCCCTCACCCCCGTCCTCCAGTGGCGGGCACTGACCGCCGACCCCGACCACGCCTTCGGCACCGTCCTGCCGACCACCGGCGAACTCGCCGACGCCGAACACGCCATCCGCCACCTGCACACCGTGCTGGCCCGCATCCCGGCCCATACCGACGGCACGGACGCGGCCGGCTGCGACGAGCCGGACACACCGCCCTGACCACCCCGGTCCGCAGTGGATCGTGTGTTCGGTCACTCGGACGCCGGTGTGGGGGTGCGCGTCGCTGTGGGGTGGGCGAGGGTCGGGGGTGAGCCGTCGAGGCTCTCCCACAGGAACAGGGCCCGGCCGGGGCACGGTCAGGGCGGTCGGGTCCTGTCCGTGCCCGGGGTGGGGGGCGGGCGGGGTGCTCGGCTGCCCTGATCACGGCCCTTGAGCAAGGCCGGTAGGCGTACGCCATGGCCTTCGGCGGCCGGATCCTCTACGGCGGGCCCCGGTGGTGGTCAGTCTGCGAGACTCGCCCCGCAAGTGGGCTGATCGGGCTCGTTGAACCAGTTCGGGCCCGCGTCAGCGTGATGGGATCCGAGTTCGCCGTACGCGAGGAGGGCCCTCCCGCGGCAGTGGCTGCGCCGTGGATCGGGTAGAGGCCCTGCCTGGTTGGGATCCGCGCCTTGGCGTGGGCGAAGCCCTCCCACTTCACCGCCGCCTACCGCCAGGCTACGACACCCTCCCCTCCCACACCCTGCGCGGCTGAACACCCCAGCCTTTAGGCCCTGCGAGGGGTTGGAGCGCGAGGTGCGGCGCTGACGGCTGCCCGACGCGCATACCTGCGGTCGTCGTGCGTGGTCCCCTCGGTCGTCCATGAGTTGTGCGATGGGGGTGTGTGGGTGGGGCGGGTGGGGCAGGCGCGGGGTCGAGGACTTTCCCGAGGGGCTGTCGGCAGACGGTTCGTTCCTTCCCCTTTCCCGTCTGCGTCAGCCGAGGTGGGGCCGTCACGTGCCGGGCGGCCTCACCTGCCCACTGTCTTCCGCTCGTGCGGGGCCGCCGTCCATGAGTCGACGGCCACCGGGCCCGCCTGTTCGCTCCCTCACGGCCGGGCGGACCGCTGCTCCTGCGGACCCGCCGCGGCGTCCCGATCCGGGACCGCTTCATCGACCAGTTCCCTGCTCATGCCGATATCTGGTGGTGGTCACGGAGTGTGGTTGGCAGGGTGGGTTCATGAACTCTTCGTCACGTGATGTACCGATCCCCGATGACGGCCACTCCCGTCCCGACCGGTCCCTGAGCTCAGCTCGTGGTGGGGAGGGGGCGAGTGCTCTTCTGATCACCGGTACGGTCGGTGTCGGCAAGACCACGACGGCCGATCTCGTGGGCGATGTGCTCGCCGATGCGGGTATTCCTCATGCGGTGCTCGATCTGGACGGGCTGTGTCGGGCGTGGCCCGCGCCCGTGGACGACCCCTTCCATCACCGCCTTCTCCTGGCCAACCTTCGAGTGGTGGCCTCCAACCACCTCGCCGCCAGCGCCCGGCACCTCATCCTGGCCGGTGTCGCCGAGACCGCGGGGCAACGTGACGCCTTCGGGGCGGCGCTCGGCATCCCGTTGCGGGTCTGCCGACTGACCGCGGACGTTGCCACCCTCCACGCCCGCCTGCACCACCGCCACCAGGGGGACCACGACACCGCCTCGCTGCCCTGGCATCTGGACCGGGCCGGGCAACTCGACCTCGTCCTGGACCAGGCCGCCCTCGCGGACGACACTCTCGACACCACCCACCTCACCCCCGACGCCGTCGCCGCAGCCGTCGTCCACACCACCGACTGGCTCACCCGCCGCTGAAGGTCGCTACCTTCTCGCGCATCCGACCCGCAGCGCCGCACGACAGCCTCGCGCCGGCCTGCACCGGCCGGTTGACGGGCCCCGCGGCGGGGGCGGGCCGGGAATCCACAGAGCAGAGCTTCCTCCTACCGGTGGAGGCGTGCCTGGTCTCTGACGAAGGCTTCCAGTCCGCTGTTGGGGCGCATGTAGACGTAGCGGGTTGCTGCGCGTATCTGGACGGTGTTGAGGTCGTCGGCCGCGGCCGGTGTGATCGTCCCCGCGAGGTCGCTCGGGCCCAGTGCGAGTAGGTGTTTCGGGCCGATGGGCAGGACGACGGATTGGGCATCCCCGAACGCGGTGTCGATCTGCCAAGGCGTGCTGTCGGAGCGCAGGGTGACGGCCGGGGTGTCCCCGATCAGGAACTCGCCGCTGTCGGGCGTCAGTACTTCCACGCGGCATTTCGCCGCCAGGTCGCGCACTTTGTGGAAGGTGTCCTCGATGTTCTCGCGGAACAGGCTTCCGTCCTCGAAGCTCCGCGCGACCTCGGACTGTGCAATGAGGCGCTCTGCGAAGGACCCCAGAGGGCCGGGGCCGGGGAGGTGAAGCCCGGTCTGACGTAGCGCCTCGCTCCGCAAGGCTTCCGGGGCCAGTGGTGACTGACCAGGCGGCAGTACGCGCTCGACAACGCCCGACGTGACGGCGCGAGGCGACACCCTTGAACCCCGGACCGAGCCCGCGTCGTTTGCCGCGTGGCAGCGCCGGGCCGCGCGGCGAGGGCCGCGCCCACCGCTGGCCCGGGCACCCGCAGATGCCCCTGACGCTCGAAGAACTGCCGGGCGGCCGCGAAGTTCATCGCCCACTTGTCTGCCTGCGTGCGGCGCGGGGCCGGCTTGTCGTCCTCGGCTGCGGGCTCGACCGCGAGGACCCTCATCGCACTCACTCCCGTCATCAGGTCCCCGAAGGGAACACCTCCGACGGCAAACCTGTACCTAGGTACCGGTTGCAAGCTCCGGTGGCGGCGGAGGCACCGCGGGGCCGGACCGCCCTCCTCCTGTCGGCAAACGATCGTCGGACGACAGGTGCGGCGGCTCGTGGGGCGGGTTCAGGCGGGGGTGAGGAGGAAGGTGTCGTTGTGGCCGCCTTGGCCGCTGAGGTTGCAGGGGTGCTGGATCAGGGCGGCGTTGTCGGCGGTGGAGGCGTCTTGTACGTGGAGGCAGTTCCAGTACTTGGGGCGGGTGGTGTGGGTGCGCAGGACGTGTCCGGCCCAGGGGTGGCGGTCGCCGTAGGCGGTGAACACCTCGTTGAGGGCCTGGCTGCAGGGCCATTGGATGATCGGTGTGCCCTGGTGGTGGAGGGCGCCTTCGACGTTCCAGCACAGGCCGGTGGAGGTGCGGAAGAAGAAGCTGTCGGCGGGGATGTCGCCGCGGGCGGTGATGAGGGTGACCTTCTGGGAGGGGCGGCCGTCGCAGGGCTGCTGCACGATCCGGGCCCCTGCCTGGGTGCTGTCGTCCTGGGGGCCGAGGCATTTGTCGGAGTGCGCGGCCCGTACGGTGTGGGTTCCGGCGCCGGGCGGTGGGGTCCATGCGGCGGCCGGTGTGGCGGAGGCGGCGGTGAGCAGCGCGGCGGCAGCGGCCACGAGGAGGTTGCGGAGGTGGCGGGAGGCGGGGGTGGTCATGGTCCTTCTTCCGTACGGGGCCGGGTGGAGGGCCGGGCGGCGGGGCGCTCTGGCTGTCGGGGCCCGGCCTGTGGCGTGGCGGGATGCGGACGTCGTGGGCGGGTATGCCGACAGCCCCGCGGCCCTTTGAGCAGGGGCTGCGGGGCTGTTGATCGGCCGTGGTGTCCGGGCGCGCTGATGGTCAGGTGATGAGCGGGATGACCACGGGGTTGAGGGCGGTGACGACCTTGAGGATTTCCGCGAGGAGTTCGGCGGACACGGGCGGGTCTCCTTGTGGTCGGGTCATGCGGGTGCTTTCTGGACCTGTTGATCAAACCGGCCGGAGAGGCCCGGGGCAACGCCTGCTTTGCGCCAGGCTTTGGCCGGTCAGTGGCCGGGAGCCGGTTCGGGCCGGGGCTGTCCGCTCGCGGTGTCGCCGGCGACGGGGGTCGGTTCGATGGAGCGGCGCCGCAGGAGCAGGACGATGATGAGGACGACCTGAAGGATGATCGGCAGGACCATCCCGGCGGACAGCTTGGGGTCGCTGCCGACGCTGTTGGAGACGAGGCTGAAGTCCCACAGGCCGTGGACCAGCATGGGAAGCAGCAGAGTGGTCCCGGCGCGCAGGCACAGGTAGAAGAAGTAGCCGGAGGTGGCGACCACGATCGCCTGGAGGACGGCCTGGGATCCGGTGCCGATGGCGTTGGAGAGGTGCACCGCGCCGAAGACGACCGAGGACCACAGGGCGACGCGGCCCTCGCTGAATCCGGCCTTCTTGAAGACCTGGACGCCGATCCCGCGGAACATCAGCTCCTCGCCGATGCCGACGCACGCGGTCATGGCGAGCAGGGCCACGACCATGGCGGCCGGCTGGGCGGCGAGGTTGGAGTAGTTGATCGCGAGGAGGGCGGCGGCCAGCATCGAGACGGGCACGAACCACACCCAGCGCCGTACCGGCGCGCGGTAGCGCAGGACATCGCCCCACCATCCGAGCCAGGTCACCACCGCCGCGGCGAAGACGACGGACAGGCCGATGGGTATCAGGCCGTTGCGGACGATGGCCTCGGTGGTGGGGAACTCGCTCTTCGCGCCGGAGGTGTCGACGCCGATGAGCAGGCCGACACCCTGGACGACGACGAGGTAGACGACGACCACGGCCAGGAACCACGGCCAGGTCAGCGTTCTGCCCTGCCGGGAGGGAGGTCGGTGCGTGGACATGGGACGACTCCGATCCGGTAAGGCGCTGGGACACCACCAGGCGAAGTGGGACGATCCCCCCATCACGAGGCGCCCATATCTTCCCACAAGCACTTATCCCGCCTATATGCCCCTACATGCCCAGTACGGGCTGCCTGGCACGCCCTGCTGCGGACCCGCTGCCGCCCCCCGCTCTCGCACCCCGTCACGGGCATCGCACAACCGGTGATAATTTCGCACCGGTGCCCGGCCGCAGCCGCACCGGCCGACGGGACGCCGCCCGGGGGCACGGCGCGCCCGGACGACCGAGAGGGAGTGCCCTTCATGAACCTGTTCCGTCAGGCCGTCACCCGCAAGGCGGCGGCGCTCGCGGTCCTCACGCTCACCGTGACCGCCCTGGCCGCCGCCCTCGCCCCTGGCCAGGGCCCCGTCGAGACCTCGGCTCTGACCTACGGCGTCAACGTGCGGCACATCTTCACCATCGAGGTGACCGTGGGCTGACCCGCCGCCGCGCTGGACGGACACAGGCCCCGGACATTTCGATGATCAAGAAGGGCCTGTTTCCCTCTTGCCGGCCCCCGGCCGTGACCGGCACGCTCCCCCTGGTCGCGTCACCGTCCCAGGGGGCGCCGGGACAGGGAGACGGAATGGGCATGGCGCGGGCGGGGAACCGGGCAGGCCGCATGGTCACGGTGACGGTGGGAGCGGTACTGGCAGCGGTCGGTCTCGGCACCAGCACTGCCCTGGCCGAGCCCCTCCCGCCGACCCCGCGGATCGTCGGGGGTACCGACGCCCCGGCCGGCGCCTACCCCTACCAGGTCTCCTTGCAGCAGCAGGACTACGGCGGCTGGTACCACGTCTGCGGCGGGTCGATCATCGGCGAGCGGTGGGTGCTGACCGCCGCGCACTGCCTGAAGGCACCGCCCTCCAAGCTCCGCGTCATGACCGGCTCGAACACCCTGTCCCCCGGTGGCGTCACCTACCCGGTGCAGGAGACCGTGGGCCACGAGAACCACAACAGCGCCGCCGCCGGCAGCCCCAACGACATCGCCGTCCTGAAACTCGCCACACCGATCGCCTTCACCCCACAGGTCCAGCCGATCGCCCTCCCGCCCCAGCCGGAAGCCTTCTCCGGCACCGCGACCCTGACCGGCTGGGGCTACCTCACCGGCGACGGCCCCACCCCCAACACCCTCCAGCAGGCCACCCTCACCCTCATCCCCATGACGGAGTGCCGACTGCGCTGGCCCGGACAGAACCTCAGCCTGACCAACCACCTGTGCACCCTCGACAAGGAAGCCGGCCTGTCCGGCTGCTCGGGCGACAGCGGCGGCCCCCTCGCCCAGAACGGCCGGGTGATCGGCATCGTCAGCTGGGGTGTCAAGACCTGCAGCGGAAAGTACCCCTCCGTCTACACCAACACCGCCGCCTACCGTTCCTGGATCACCACCAAGACCGGCATCTGACCCCTCCCTGGGCTCCGTCAGGTTTCAGCGCCGCACTCGTCATGCCGGCACTGATCGGGATTGTCGTCGCCCTTGCGATCCCCAGCTTCGGAGAAGTTCCAGCCGTCGGGCCACTGCCGAATCGGCCCACCAGAAGCCTTCCTCGGTGACTGCCCCCTCGGCCGTGTGGCGCCGCCCGCCCTCCGCGCACGGCGGACACCGCTGGAACCGGCACAGCGACGGGCCGCACGGAGATTCCCGTGCGGCCCGTCCTCATCCGGCCCGAAGACTCACCGGCTGAGACGGATGCCCGGCCCCCACACGAGCTCCAGGTCGTCCAGGAAGACGGTCTCCACTTCCCTCGTCCATCGGCTGCGGAGGAGGAACGGGGTGGTCTCCATGCGTTCCAGGATGACCAGGGTCTCGGGCCGGCCGACGAGGGCGTACCGGCCGTGCGCAGCCGGCTTGCTGCCCGGCCCGTACGCCCGCAGCAGCTCCTCCAGGCGGGCACGGTGCCCCTCCACGAACTCCACCAGGCTCTCCGCGTACCCGTCGTGCTCGTCGGCGCGGACCGGGCTCAGCGCGACGTCGAGGAACTCCCCGTCGGGCCGGTGCCGGGAGCCGGGCGACGCCAGGGCCCACGGGAACCGTTCCACAGCAGCCAGGACTCCCTTCGTGTCCCATTCGGTGACGTCAATGCCCATCACGCCCACCTCATCCCGATCGCGGACAGTTGCTCCATGCGTTCCGGGGTCAGGGTCGCGGCCCAGCTGCGTTGGTTCCCGATCCAGGCTCCGAGCCGGAGTTCCCGCTCCTCCTGGTCCTGGCCGACGACGAGCCGTTCGACGTGCTTCCTGGGCACCCGAAGGTGCCCCTCACGCTCGAAGAACTGGCGGGCGGCCGCGAAGTTGACCGCCCACTTGTCGGCCTGCGTGCGGCGCGGGGCGGGCTTGTCCTCCTCGGCCGCGGGCTCGATCCCGAGGACCTGTCCGCACATCCACTGCTGCACGCCTGTGAGCCTGTCCCAGCCCAACCGCTGCGCCCGGATCCACCGTCCGAGGTCCTCGCCCTGGCGCACGACCTCACCCGGTCCGGTCGGCAGCTCGCCGCCGTCCTCCAGGTGGTGTCGGGTGAGGTGGAAGGCGCGCTGCCATTCGATTGCCCAGGCCGGGCACCAGGAAGGGTCGATGTCGTCCAGCTGTTCGCGGCGCGCTTCCGCCAACACTCCGGTGGAGGATTCCACGGGCAGGCCCTCGGCCCGCCGTCGTTCGTTCTCGGTGGCTTTGCGGGCGGCGGCTCGTGCGTTCTTGAGCCAGATCCCCACCCGGTAGCCCTGGTGCGTTGCCTCGGTCGGGGCCAGGAGGTGCCCGTTCGCCTCCGCCCACCCCCGCGCGGCCGCGAGACCTTCCTCCCAGGTGACGTCGTAGTGCGACCAGACCATGCCCAGCTTCGCCAGCTGCGCGATGCGGGCCTCGCCGAGGTCGCCGCGGGCGTGGAAGCGCCGGTTGTCCGCGACCCACTGCCCGAGCGGGTAGTTCGCGAGGGCGGCCGGCCACCCCAGCTCCTCCGCCTCTTCGCCGGTGGGGACGCGGAAGGTGAAGGGGACTATCAGGTCGCCGTGCTCCCGGGCGAAGATGACGGCGGCCTCGATCCCGCGCCGCCAGTGCTCGTGCTCGGGGTCGAGGACCCGCAGGTTGATGAACGCGGCCAACTGCGCTGGATCCCGCGGCGTGGAGAACTTCAACAGCGCCCTCGCCGGAGCCGCCGGCCCCCCGACCCCGCCCCCTCCGGCCTGGCCCCGCGCGGCCCCCTGAAGGCCCGTGGAGGCGCTGGGGGCCTGCTGCTCGGCCAACTGCTCCACCACACGGGCATCGTGCGCCCTGAGGGCTTCCAGGAGCTTGGCCAGGCCGCCATAGGCCCGAGAGGTGAGCATGGTGTCCGCCGTCTCGCCCGGCCCGAGGAGCACGGGCACGACCAGGCGGGCGACCTTGCCTTCGCCGGGCGTCATGCGCAGGGCGCGGCCGACGGCCTGGACGAGGTCGGGCATGGAGCCGCGGACGTCGGCCCAGAAGACGGAGTCGCAGTTCTTGGTGTCGACGCCCTCGCCCAACACCTTCACCGACCCCAGGAACCCCTTCTCCACCACTGTGCCATCCGTGGCGACACCGTCGGCGAACTCGGCCAGCACCCGGCGCCGATGCCCCGGCCGGTGCTCCCCGGACAGCCAGTCCGCCCAGACCGCTTCCGGGTAGGCCTCGGGGTCGGCCTTGTGCAGCCGGCCCGCGACGGCCGGGAGCCCGGCGGCGAAGGCCTCGGCCTCCTCCACGCGGCAGAGAAGTCAGAACGGTTCACCTTGCACGCGTTCTTGCACCGGGCCAGACCTGCGACGGTGGTCCCGGTCACCGCGGTTCCGCCGCGGGCGACCTCCATGAGGCGAACCTGGTAGGCCCACTGCTTGGAGTCCCGGGCGGTGAAGTTGTAGCCCTTGATCAGGTAGGTGATCCACCCGACTTCCCGCCCGGTGCGGGTGTCGATCACACTCAGCCTGCTGCGGAAGACCCCGCAGCCCTGCATCCGGTCGATGTACCAGGTGTCCGCCACCCCATGGTCGTCACACCACTTCGGCTCCGGCCACACCGCCTGCGGTGCAGGCACACTTCCACCGCCCGGGTCTTCCACCGTCACGCACGCAGCGAACGGTCGTCGTGCGCTCTCTCGCGCAGTGGCGATCTGCCGGCGGCAGTCATCCGTCCGTACCGACAACCGCGCCCCCACGGCCGCGGCCGGTGGGGCCATCGCGCCGTCGTCACCGCCCGCCTCCACGCCCTCTGGCTGGCCTGGCAGGAACTCACCGACCCTGCCAGCTGCGGGTACACCGGCCCCAGCGTCTGGCACCGCGACCACTACGACCCCCGCATACGAGAACTCTGCGCATCCACAGGACCTTTCCAAGGCTGCACCAAGGGCGAACATCAGGTGACACGGATGCCGTCGCTGGTGCCCAGTGCATGGACGCAGCGGCTAAGGCTTGTCCCGCAACTGATCTTCGAGTCGTCCTGGGCGGGGTCGATCGCGGTGCGATCCGCTGGCCTACCCGGCAAGGGCGAGGTTGTGCATGCGGGCGATGCCGAGCATGGCGTGGTGGACTCCGTCGCCTTTGAGTCGGCACGGACCTGCTTGTGGAACTTGTTGTGCTCCTCTTTCCAGTCCGGGAGTTCGCTTTGCCCGCGCTTGCGGCGGTGCGGGATGACGAGTCCGGTGCCTGGGTAGCCACCGTCGGCGATCGTCAGTGTGTTGCCGACGGCGGCCTTGGCGCCGGATTCCTCCCATGCCTTGCAGTCGTTGCGGTTCCCGGCGAGCGGCCGGCCGACCACGACGACCAGGCGGGTGTCAGCGTCGATGACGACCTGGTGGTTGGTGGAGTACCGATAGTTCTTCGACCGCTCGGCGATGGTGTGATCTCGGGTGGGCACCAGGGTGCCGTCCACGATGAGGACAGAGTCTTTCGCGAACCGCTTGCGGGGCTGGAGCGCGAGCATGGGCCCGAGATGGTTGATGATCCGGTCGGCCGCCGACTTCGACACCCCGAACAGAGGCGCAAGCTGCCGCATGGTCAGGTTCGTGCGCCAGTAGGCCGCGACCAACAGTGCACGCTCCTCCAGCGGAAGGCTCCACGGCCGGCCCCTGCGGACCGCGTCCGCCCCCTCGCGCCGTAGCACCGTCACCAGCTTTCCGAACTGCCGAGGGCTCAGCCCGGTGAACGGGGCTATCCAGGACGGCTCCGACGCCGTGATCACACCACCCACCGCAAGATCGTTTCACGGTGGCCAGCGCCACGCGAGAATGCCCCCATGACTGAAGAGCTGGTGAGGTTCCTTGAGGCGCGACTGGATGAGGAGGCCGACTTGGCCCGACGCTGCGACGGTATCGGATGCGGTGAGTGGTCTGCCCACGGACACACCGTCGACTTCTGTCAGGTTGACCTCCCCGGCTTCCACCCCACGATTGCTCAGCACGTGGCTCTCCACGACCCGGCCCGCGTCTTGCGCGAGATCGAGGCCAAGCGGCGCATCCTGGCCCGCCACGCCCGCGACCCCTGGCCCTGCCACGACTTGCGCGACCTTGCTTCGCCCTATGCCGACCATCCCGATTCCCCCGCCCGGGCCTAAGCAGCACGAGCAGAGCCTCCGACGAAGTTACATGCCTGAACCGCGTCCCGCTCACGGAGATCGTTTACGGGACAGCCCTTAGTAGGACTCCGTTAGGTCTTCAGGTTCGGCTGCTCGTGGGCGGGCATGCCTGATGTGTGGATGCGCGTGAAGTGGACCTTGTTCGAGCTGAGTTAGCGTCGTATGTGACTGATGTGTTCGCCTCTCTGCGGCGCAAGGATCAGCGGGCCAAGAGCGACTGCTATCTGCGGGGGCTGATGCTGGACGGCCGGCGGAAGTCGATCCTGGCCATGGCCGCTCGGCTGCCGGACGGCAACGAGCAGAACCTGCAGCAGTTCGTGAACCAGTCCACCTGGGATCCGGTGCTGGTGCAGCGTCGGATCTGTGAACGCATGCTGCCGCTCATCGCCCCGACGGCCTGGGTGATCGACGACGTGTCGCTGCCGAAGGACGGAAGAATGTCGATAGGGGTGGCTCCGCAGTACTGCGGAGCCCTGGGCAAACGCGCCAATTGCCAGGTCGCGGTCAGCGTCCATGCCGCAACGGACACCGCCTCCTGCCCGCTGCAGTGGAGGCTGTTCCTGCCTCGGTCATGGGAAGCGGACGACGATCGCAGGACCTCCACCCGCGTCCCGGCCGAGGTCACCCACCGGGAGAAATGGCGGCCGGCTCTGGACATGCTCGACACGCTGGCCGAGTGGGACATGAGCCCTCCGGCCGTGGTGGCGGACTCCGCCTACGGCACCAACGCACACTTCCGGGCCGGGCTTGCCGACCGCGGAATCCACTATGCCCTGGCCATCCGGGCAGACGTGAGTGCCTATCCGTTCGGTGCCGAGCCCGAAGCGCCGCCCCGCAAGGGGCCGGTCGGCTGCTGGCCCCAGCCCCGCTATCGACACCCCGCACCGTCGGTGGCGACCCTGGCCGCCGGTCTCGGGCCGGAGGCATTCACCGCGGTCACCTGGCGGCAGGGCACCCGAGGCAGGCTGAAGTCCCGCTTCGCCGCCGTGCGGGTCAGGCCCGCCGGCAAGGCCGTCGAACGTCCGATCAAAACGGCAGCCTCGTCCACGCAGGGCTGGTGGGACGGGGTCCTGCCCGACTGCTGGCTGCTGATCGAGTGGCCGGACGGCGCTGACACCCCCACCGACTACTGGCTCTCCAGCCTCCCGACCGACACCCCGATCACCGGACTGGTCCGTCTGGCCAAGGTCCGCTGGCGCATCGAACACGACTACCGGGAACTCAAGCACGGCCTCGGCCTCGACCACTTCGAAGGGCGATCCTGGCCCGGCTGGCACCACCACGTCACCCTCGTGACCGCCGCCCAGGCCTTTCTCACAGAGCAGAGGCTGGCCCCAAAAGTCCCAGGACCGGCCTCACTCTCTACCAGACCCTCGACGCCCTCCAAAACGTCCTGAGGTGCTGGACCGGCATCTGCACCACCTGCCGGCAGCCCCTCCCGAACAGACCACACACCACACCAAGATCAAGAGCAACCTAACGGAGTCCTATTAGATCACCTTCCCAGAGCCTGACAGCCCGAAACGGGCCGCCGGAAGATCCGACGACCCGTCACGAAAGATCGAGCCAAGAAGCTACTGCTGTCTCAACCTTGCGAGGATTACGATCGGTAGATCCTCATCCTCGTGTGAAACTCCAATTGAGAGAAATGTGTGATTGATTTTCCAACAGGTTCCGGAGATGAAGGAGATTGAATCATCAAGGCGTTCCGGGTCATGTGAGATGTCGAGACCGCCCAGAAGTGAAATGCTCGCTTGTTCCAGTGATTGATAGTCTTGGATCTCGGCGGCGTATTCGTCCTCCATCGCTGATTCGTAGTCTGGCGTGTCGGGCTCAATCACGTGAAATGCGAATTGGATGAAGGCTGAATTTGGGTCTGTGAAGATCGCTGCCGTGGTTCGTTCGAATGACCAGCGCCTTGGGAAGGGCAGTGTTGTTGAGCCGTTGGTCACCCAGCCCTCTTGGGAAAAAATCTCCGACAATCCCTCAACTGAGACTGGATCATCAGCTGATGCGACACGTCGTACAATTTGGGTCACTGCTTGTGCTGTCACTTACATCCCATTCCCTGGTACGTGCCTCACGAGGAGTCGACCGTTTGCCATCTCGGTCGGGAACCACTCGCGGAAGACGGCGTTCAGGAACGCGGCGCCCTCGCGGTTGGAAACAGCATAACGAACACCGCTGCCGCCAAGGTCTGCATCCAGTTGTATGAGTCTCGCAGCCTGGTCTACCGTCTTGCTCTCGTTGAAAAAGTTGGACGGGTGATAAGGTGAACTTTCCCAAGCGGCGCTATTTTTGCCAGTCCACTTGGCTTCAATTATGAAACCCTTGGCGGTTGGGCCGCCGTCTACTTGTACGATCCGGCCGCGATTCTTCCATACCTCTTCGTAAAGCTGACCAGTTACGCGTGCTTGGTACTTGAAGCTCGGTCGAGTCAGTTCTATTGCTGTCAGGTTTTTCATTCTCAAAAATTGAGGTGCTGATTTCGCAGCCGCTTGGACCGGTCCGCCGAGAAATGTTCCTCCCTTGGGTTCTTGGCAGTAGGGTCCATCGATGGGCTCGCAGTGCTCTCCTTCGATGACCTGCTTGATGGCTGTGCGCCAGTCGCGGTCCTTGATTATTTGAATTAGAGGCTTGCGCTTCGGGAGCACGAGCGGCATGACTGCCGGTTTGGCGTTCGGGTCGGACGGGGGGAGGCTTTCCTGCCGCTTGCAGTCCGGGTCGTTGTGGCACTCGTTTCCACCGGTGGTGGCGCGGTCGCCGTCGTCGTTATCGCTGCCGTCGTAGTTGTAGTCCTGTTCGAAGCAGGAGTTTCCGTATGCCCCGCAGGTCTCTCTCAGGCCGCTGGGGTCGGAGGACGTGATGGGGCTGTTGTTGGCGTAGTTGTAGCCGTTGAGGGACTGGGGCAGGTCGAGGCTCAGGAGAGGGTCGACGCTGATGAACTGGCCGAGGGTGGGGTCGTACTCGCGGGCGCCGATGTGGGTGAGGCCCGTGGTGCCGTCGATGTCGCCACCGACGAAGCCCTTCTGGCCGGGCCAGAAACCGGGTGCTGTGCCGCGCTGTCCGCCGAAGGGCAGGGATTTGCGGCGGTAGGAGGTGAGGGTGTCGGCGCTGACGGAGAGGGTGTTGGTGTTGTGGTGGTCGGAGATGAGGAGGCGGATGCGTCCGTCGGTGCTGGAGCGGATGGCCGAGCCGCCGGGGACGGTGTAGTAGCGGTTGCCGGTGACCGTGTTGGTGGACTTGGTCAGGATGAGTTCCTGGCCGCCCGGCAGATAGAGGGTGGTGGTGGCCGGCTCGCGCTTGAGGATGCGGGTGCCTGCGGCGTCGTACACGAATGACGTGGTGGTGCCGGAGGTGGTGGAGCTGGCGAGTTTGCCCTCGTCGTTCCAGGTCAGGGACTGGGCGGCGGCTGCCGCTGTGTCCTTGGTGGTCATGTTGCCTGCGTCGTCGAAGACGTAGGTGTCGGTGCCGGTGGCGCCGCCGGTTGCGGTCACGGACTTGAGTTCGTGGCCCGCGGTGGTGCCGGTCGGGTAGGTGTAGGTGCGGGTGGTGTCGGCCGTGATGGGGCCGGCCTTGTGCTGCTTTTCGGTGGCGCGCTGGCCGGTGTTGGTGAAGGTCCAGCTGGTCCAGTAGGGGTCGACGGTGCCGAGGTTGGGTGTGCCCGAGCCGTTGACGGGCTTGGTGGCGCAGTCGTCACCTGAGGTCCAGGCTTCCGTCATGCGGCGGGCCCAGTCGTAGGTGAAGCACTGGTCGTCTTCGACGGTGGCGTCGTTTTGCTTGTCGGTGATCCGGGTGATGTTGCCGGCGTCGTCGTAGGTGTAGGTGATGTCCGACAGTGTCTTGGGGCCGCTGGCCTCGCGGTCGGTGATGGCGTTGTCGAGCTGTCGGGTCGTCGTGTCGTAGGAGAGGGTCTGGAAGACACGCTTGGAGAAGTCGCCCAGCTGGGCTTGCGCGAGTTCACCGAAGGGGGTGTACCTGGCGTCGGTGAGGTAGGTCTGGGGCAGCGAGCTGGTGACGATCTTGAGGAGGTCCTGGCCGCCGTACTTGTTGGTGACCGTTTCGGCGGGAAGCGCGGTGGTGGCGTTGGTGTTGGTGGTGCTGAACGCCGAGGTGGCGGGCAGGCCGCTGACCGGGGTGTTGGTGCCGGTGATGGTGTAGGTGCCGGCGAGTTCTTCTTCGCCGACGACCGAGGGGACGGTGACCTTGGTGCCGGTGGGGTCGCCGCTCTCGTCGTAGCCGGTCACGGCGGTCGTGTAGCTGACGCTGCCGTCGTAGCGGATCGAGGTGGCCGGCAGGCCCTTGCCTCCGGTGACAGTGTCGTACGTCCACTCGGCGAGCTTGGTGCCGGTGGTGGTGCCCTTGCGCAGGGTGCGCTTGCGGCCCAGCTCGTCGTAGGTGGTGGCGAGCGTGACGCCGCGGGCGTCCTTGACGGTCTGGGCGCGGCCGTCGGTGCCGTAGGTGGTGCTGGCGGTGCCCTTGTCGGGGTCGGTCGAGGATGTCTGTCGGCCGCGCAGGTCGTACGTGTAGGACCAGGTGTTGCGGCCGGTGGTGTCCTTGATCTGCTCCAGTTGCCCGGTGGTGTCGTAGGTGTAGGTGTGCTTCTCGTACTGGGTGGCCGCGGCCCCGATCAGGGGGGTGCGGTCCTTGTACTGGCGGCGCTCGGTCACCCGGCCGCGCAGGTCGTCGATCTGGAGTGTTGCGGTGCCGCCGTTGGGCGGGACGCCGGCGGACCAGTCGGCGCCGTAGGTGTGGGTGGTGGACCACTTCGGTGTGTTGAGGCTGAGCAGGGTGCTGGTGAGCACGCGGCCGCGGCCGTCGTAGGTGTCGCGTGTGGCGGCGGGCACCTGGTTCGCCAGGGCCGAGAACATCGTTCCCGAGACGGCGGAACTGTTGAAGTACGGCGCGTTCGTCAGATAGGCGCGGCCGTGGTCGTCGTAGAAGGTGTCCGTGATGACGCGCCCGGTGGTGCCGATCGCATCGGTCTGCGTCTGGCGTGCCCGCAGGAGGGAGTCGTAGTGGGTGATGGAGGTGCCGTAGGTGCCGTCCTCGTACAGCTTCTTGGCGGTCACTGTGGAGGGGGCGGTGTTGCTGATGTTGTAGGTGTAGGTGACGTTCGGGTCCGTTGTGGCGGCGTCGCGTCCCTTGGCCCAGCCTTGTGTGAGGCGGCCGAGGGAGTCGTACGTCATCGTGGTCGTACGGCCGTTTGCGTCGGTGGTGCTCTGCGTCAGCCCGCGGATGCCGTCCAGTAGGGACGAGGTGACGTGGCCCTTGCTGTTGGTGACCGCGACGGTGGTGGGCTGGGCGCCTTCGTCGGGGGTGTAGGCCATGGTGGTCGGCTGACCGTCCTGGCCCTTGACCGTCAGCAGCCGGCCGTACTGGTCGTACGTGCTCTGCGCGGTGGTCTCCCAGACGAAGGAGTTGTCCTGCTGCAGCTTGGAGGCCTGCTCGACCTTCGTGGCGTTGGCGAAGCCGGCCTTGGGGGCGACTGCGTGGGCCTGGTCGTCGTAGGACGTGCGGGTGATGGCGGTGATCGTGCTGTTCGGCTGCAGGGGGTCCGAGCAGGGCTGGTGGCTGCTCGTGGTGACCTGCGACGGGTAGGCGATCAGCCAGTTCGTCGTGTCAGGGGCGGCGTGCTGCGTGCGGGTGCATTTCGCCTCGACGGCGCCGGCCCAGCCGTCGTCACCTTCGGACTGGAGGAGTCCGTAGGTGTCGTCGTAGACACGGGTGGTGGTGTTGCGGCGCCAGGTGGTCCCGTCGTCCGCCAGGCTCTCCTGCCAGGTCTGCGCTGTGCCGGACAGATAGGCGGTCTTGTTCGGCAGTACCGGCGCCGGGACCGGCTTTCCGTCGGGACCAGGGTCGGGGTCGGTGATGCCCTTGACCGCCTGGGATGCGGTCAGGGCAGAAACCCACGGTACTTCGTAGGAGCGCAGGACGGCCTTGCTGCCCGTGCCGTCCTTGTCGTAGGTGCGCCTCTGTGCGACCTGGCCTGCGAAGTCCGCACGGTCGGTGACACCGTTGATCTTCGCCACGGTTCGGGTGCTGCCGTTGGCGAGGGTGTCGCCGGCCATGCCGAGGAAGTAGTCGGTCTCGGCCTTGGTCCGGTTGGTGCTGCCGACGAGGGTGCGCACCGTTTTCCAGCCCTGGAAATCGCTCCAGGTGCGGTGCTTGTCGAGGGTGAACTCTCCGGTGTCGCGGCGCCAGTTCGTGCCGCCCACATATTCATAGCTTGTGGTCTTCGACGTGGAGCCGGAGCCCGCCTTGGTGTCATCCTCGATGATCTTGGTGACGGCGTACTTGTGCCACCAGTCCTTGACCGGGTCCTTCCGGCCGTCTGCGGTCCACCACAGCGGGTAGCAGCGCTTGGTGTTCGTGTCCGGTGCCAGCGTGGCGACGCCGGCGGGCGTGCACTCCTCGGCGCTGTACGAGACCAGGATCTCGGCGCCGGTCTCGTTGGTGACCTTGGTGATGCGGCGCTTGAACAGCGGGGGGCGGCCTTCGGCGGCGTCGACGCGGTTGGGCAGCAGGATGCCCTCGAAGGACGTCGTCAGCGGCTCACTGTCCTTGAGGCCGTCGGCGAGCGCGGTGCGGCTGATCGAGTCCAGGTTCACGGTCGGCGCCGCGGTGTCGCCCGTGGGCAGGTAGGACTGCTTCAGCTCCCACTTGTCGACGTACTTGAGTGCCGTGCCCTTGAGGGCGTAGGTGACGACCTTCGTCAGGCGCTTTGCCGACCAGAAGCTCGGCGATGCCTGAAGGCACTGCTTGCCGGATTCGCACCGCAGGTGCAGTGGGACGTCGGGCCAGTCGGCGGCGTGTTCCTTGTCGAAGACGCAGGTGGCCGCATCGCAGCGGTCGCTGGTAATGAAGTCGACACGGCCTGCCGGCAGCGCGGTGTCGAAGATCTTGTCGGCGCGCAGCCCGTAGTCGATCTGGTCGAGGATGCCGTCACGGGTGTAGATGACCGGCGAGTCGATCTTCATGTTCTTGGCGTAGTAGCCGCCGGTCTTGGCATACGTGAGGGTCATGGCGTTGCCATGCGGGTCCACGACGTAGTCGAGGTTCCAGCGCCAGGCCTGGTCCACGAAGGAGCCGGCGAAGTCGCTGGCCTTGTAGCCGTCCTCGCCGGGGTGGTTGCCGAAGACGGGGACGCGGTTGACGGAGTTGGTCTCCGGCTTGCCGGTGGTCCAGCCGGGCAGGCGATGCTTGCCGAACCAGTACTGGGTTCCGTCGGTCTTGGTGACCTTCCAGTACTCGTTGTCGTTGTCGCCGTTGCCGGTGTTGGCTGCGGTGCCGTTGAGGTGCTCGACGCGGGAGCCGTCGTCGTCGGACAGCTTCCAGAGGTTCTTTCCGGTGTCCCAGACGAGCTCGGTGCTGGAGCCGTTGAGGGACAGGGTGGCGTTGTCGGACTTCCAGCAGAGGTCGCCGACCTTCTCGGTGTTGTTGCCGCCCTGCTTGTCGTTCTCACAGGCCACGTACTTGCGCTCGATGAACCCGGGCGAGTACTCCCAGCCCTCACCGATCCAGGAGGACTGGTTGTTGGTGCCGGAGGTACGGCCGTCGATCGACGACGAGCTGTACGAGAAGTTGATCTTCGGTGTCAGGTCGCCCGGGACCGGGGGGACGCTGATGGGGATGCTCCAGCCGAAGCCGCCGGAGTTGCCGCCGGCCGACCAGGAACCGGAAGGCGCGAGAGAGGTCGCCTTGAAGTCACCCTCGGAACCGTCGGCGGCTGCGGCGGCGGCCAGCACGGTCATGCCGCCGGCCCGGGCCAGGAGCGGCGAGGGAGTGGCCTTGGCCGTCGAGACCTGGTTCGCCTTGGGCAGTGGGACCGTGGCGGTGAGCGTGCCCTTCGCCGGGTTGTTCTGCGTGGGCAGAGGTGTGGGGGTCAGGCAGCCGGGCTTGCCCGGCGTTGTCAGCGCACAGTCGGGCAGGGCGACCAGGCGCAGGGAGGAGGACCAGCCGCCGCCGTACGCGCCGCGGATCGATGAGTAGTCCACCTCGACCCGGGCCGCTCCGGCTGCGGCGGAACCGTCGGTCCGGCGGAGTGAGAAGAGCAGACCGTCGATGCCCGCGGTACGAGCCGTCTTGCGGTCGGCCAGGGCGACGCGGACCTTCGTCGGCGCGGCGCCGGCCTGGCCGGCTGCGGCAACGCGGACCGGCAGCGTGCCGGCCTGCCGCGCGGGAGACGCGCTTTTGCCCGATGACGAAGCCAGAGCGGTCGGCGGGTTCAGGGCGACATCGGCCGCGCCTGGGGCCGGCCAAGTCACCTTCGCAGGCTTCCACTTGGGCGGCGCGCCGCGGTGCGCGGATCGGCCGGTCGACTTGAGGTCTTCGCCGTCGACGGAATGAGTTTTCTGTGTCTCGCGCAGCTTGAATTCAGGCTTCGCGGCGGCCCATGCGGGAACGGACAGCAGGGAAACGGTGAGTGCGCCGGAGGCGGCGCCGATGAGGGATGTGCGCAGTGTGTGTCTGCGCGGTTTCCCTGGTTTATGCGGATTGGAAAAAGGCGCAGCCGAACGGCCGGATTGCATGCCCCACCCCATGATACGAGTGTAAATTTACATAGAACGTTCCACATGCAACCCGCTCAAGATCGCAAGAGCAAGACTCGGTTTGGTAACGCTGCGACCTGCGGAAACGCTCACGTTGTACGTAGATGCGACAGGTCTGAACCATTTGCCTTCAAGGATCGCTTCCCGCTCCAAAATACGCCGAAGTGGACATTTTTCTCCGTGGTGTAAATAACAGGACCGGCTCTCGCCAAGCGGTGATCTTCCTGTGCATACTCTGTCGACCCTGATGGCAATTCTGCCGTTCTGAGAAAGCACCCACATGAAAAAATTGAGGCCACGCGGCAGCCGTGCCCGACAGTCGTTGGCGACGTTCCTCGCCCTCGCCTTCCCGGTGGCCGCGCTCGTCGCCGTCGCTCCCACCGAGGACGCCCGAGCAAACACGGTCCCGGACGTTAACGCCGGTGAAAGTCTGGAAGCCTCGGAGATCGAAGCGTTCGCGCTGGCGGCCGAGACGGGCAAGCGTGTCGAGATTCTCGACCGCCGCACCGAGTACGCCGAGACCTTCGCCAATCCCGACGGCTCCCTCAACCGCAAGCAGTACGTCCAGCCTGTGTGGACGCGCTACGACCAGACATGGCGCAAGACGGACCCGACGGTCGTGCGGCGTGCCGACGGCTCACTCGGCCCGAAGGCGGCAACGTACGGCGTGAGCTTCTCCACTGGTGGCACGGTCCCGATGGCCACGCTGGAGAAGTACGGCAAGAGGCTCACACTGAGCTGGCCCGACGCGCTTCCCGAGCCGGTGGTGGAGGGGAACACCGCGCTCTACAAGTCCGTCCTGCCCGGCGTCGACCTCAAGCTCATCGCGAAGGTCGACGGCTTCGCCGAACATCTCATCGTCAATACCCCCGAAGCCGCGGCCAACCCCGCGATCAAGAGCATCAAGCTCGGCGTCGCCACCGACGGCGTCACCCTGGACGACACGGCAGCCGACGAGCTCATCGCGAAGGATGCCAACGGCGAGGTCGTCTTCCGGTCTCCGAAGCCGACGATGTGGGAGCACCCCAACGCCGGCGAGTCCGCCTCTTCCAGCCCCGCACCCAGCGCTCAGAAGAGCACCACGAGCAAGCTCCGGACGTCCGGAGCTGCGGCATCGGGAACCACCAGCGCCGCGCGGCCCGAAAGCGCCCCTGTCGCGGCCGACGTCGTAGGCGGAACCCTCACCCTCACTCCCGACCCCAAGCTTCTTGCCTCGGCCGATCAGTTCCCGCTGATCATCGACCCCGACTTCGCGGGCGGCGAGCGCGAGAAGTGGGCCGTCGTCTACTCGGCGACTCCGACAGCCGACTACCCCAACGGCTCCGGCTGGAACTCCAGCAACCCCGCGGACGAGCCGCGCGTGGGCTTCAACGGCACGGGCGACACGCAGGCCTTCTTCGCCATGAACACCGACGGCCCCAATGGCATCCACGGCGCCACCATCCTGGACGCCACCTTCGCCGTGGAGCAGACGTACTCGTGGGGATGCGACGCGGGCCTGGCAGGACCCACTGAGCTGTGGACCTCGAAGGACATCAGCACCACCCCGACCTGGGCCACGCGCAACAACTACTGGGGATCCACCAAACTCGCCTCGAAGTCGTTCGCCAGTGGCCACCCCAACTGCTCCGGCACCAAGGGTGTCGACTTCAAGTCGGCTGCCCTGACGAAGTACGTCCAGGACGCCGCCAACGGTGGCTGGGATCCGCTGGTCTTCGGCCTCCGAGTCCCCGACTCCCACCTGGGCAACGTCAACAGCTTCAAGCGGTTCAAGAACACCCCCGCTCTTGAGGTCACGTACAACTACAAGCCCGAGGTCCTCGACTCCGACGCCTATGAGGGCAACTACGTCCCCGGGGGAGACGGCAACAAGCCCGTGCCCTGCACCACCGGGGTGATCGGCAACAACACCCTCGTCCTCACGGCACGCGTCCGAGACCGGGACAGCGGCAACGTCCAAGCGAACTTCACCGTCACCAACGCCGCCGGCACCGTGATCGCACGAGACAGCGACGAAGTCTTCAAAGACGGAACGGCGATCGTCAAGATCGACCTGCCCGACACGGCCACAGGTACCCACAAGTGGTCCGTGACGGCCAAGGACATCGGGACCGACGAAGGCGCCAGCAGCCCGGCCACCACACCCTGCTCGTTCAGCGTCGACCGTCAGGGACCCAGCGGCGCACCGGCCATCACGTTCCCGGACGGGCTGTACACCCATCAGGCGCGGACGGAGTTCCCGGTCAAGGCCGCCCACACCGCCACCGACCTGGCAGGATTCTGCTGGATCGTCGACCGTGAGTTCTCCGTATCCAGCACCCGCTGCTCGAACGGCACCTGGGTGTCCGTGCCGCGGGGCGCGAAGACGGCGACGTTCGACATCACCGCCACCGGCGTCAACTCCAGCTACCTCCGCGTCCAGGCCTGGGACCTGGCCGGAAACCCCAGCCCTCCCTCCCGCACCACCATGAGCCTCGCGCCTGCTGAGGTCGTCTACAACCCCGGTGAGAACCCCCTCACCCCCGTCGCGCCGCATGACCGCCGCGGCGACCTGAATGGCGACGGTCACCCCGACGTCCTGGCCACCGACAACACCGGCAAGCTCCACTTCTACGCAGGCGGAGGAACCGGAGCCCTGGCGGCAGGCCGAATGGTCGGAACCGCGGGTTGGAAGGACGCCCTCATCGCCCACGGCGGCGACTTCACGGGCTTCGCCGCCCGCGGCGCCGTCGCAGACCGGTACGAGGACATGCTCGTCCGGCTCGCCGACGACAAGCTCTACAAGTACCCCGGCAACGGGCTCGGAGACCCCTGGACCTGGTCCAGGGAGGAAATCACGGCCCCCTCCAGTACCCTGCCCGGCGGCTGGAAGAACCTGCGCCAGATGATCCTGCCCGGCGACGTGGACAAGCGCACCGACAGCGGCTACGCCCGCGGGGACGACCTCATCACCATCGAATGCTCAGCCCTCGACAGCCAGGGAAACTGCACCAACGCCAAGCTGTGGCTGTACCCGGGCCGAACCGAGGGAACAGGAGCGGGGATCCACGCCAGCCAGGTCCGACCGTTCGACACGGGCGCCAGGAAGGAGATCGGTTCGGGGGGCTGGAAGGACTTCGACCTCCTCGCGGTCGGCGACCAGACCGGGCCGGAAGCCGGTGAGAACGCACCCGACGGAGTCATCGACTTCCTCGCCCGGGACGGCTCCGGGAAGCTCTACCTGTACCCCGGCGTCATCGATGGACCCGGCCACTACAGGCACGGCTCCCCGAAGGTCTACGGCAACCCCGGCTGGAACCCTGGCAACCGCCCCCTGGTCACCTCCGCGGGCAACGCCCAGGGGAAGGTGGAGCCCGTGCCGTACCAGGAGGACAACACCACCCAGTCGGCCCTGCAGTTCCTTCCGACCAGCGGGGAGCAGCTCGGTGACCTGTGGGCCACCACACCGGCCGACCCGGATCTCACCGTCAGCTACATCGATGGTGACGGCAACCCCGCCACGCGTACCTGCCCGAGCGGGTGCCTACTGTTCTACCCGGGTGCGGCCACGACGCACCGGCAGCCTCGGCTGGTCGGTACGGGTGCCTGGAGCAGTGTGATCACCGGCATCTTCTGACGTCACACCACCGATACGCATGTCACCGACGGCCCCCGGCAGACTGCCGGGGGCCGTTCCTGGAGGGGTCTTTCTTGTTGAAGTCACTGCGCCGTCTGTCGGCCACGGCCGTTGTCGCCATGGTCGTGGGAGCGGCGAACGTCGTCCCTGCCACTGCTGTTTCGGCCGACGAGCCGCTGAAGCTCGTGGCCCGCGACGAGGTCGCGCCGCCCGGAGGACACTGGTATCCCTACCCCGACGTGGCCCAGGGAGACCTGGTCCGGGGGACGATGGTCTTCGCGCTGTCCACCAGTGTTCTGGACGGCACCTCAGCCGCGGGTGACCCTGCTGCCGTCATCAAGGAGTTCGCCCTGGGCAACTGCAAGACCGTACCGCGTCTCACCGCCGTCTACACCTGCGCATACAGCCCTTCGGCCCCTTTCATGTTCTTCGACTTCGAAGTGCGGGACAACGTGCCCGACATGACCACGGTGTACGCCGGGTACGCCAACGTGGCCCCCGGCGGCGACCTCACGGCCGGCATCAAGGCGGCACAGACAGCCGCCGCCCGCCCGGCGGACGCCAACCACGGCGTGGAGAAGCTCACGGTCAAGACGCAGGCGCATGCCGCCCTGAACACCGTCGACCGCACTCTGCCCCCGGTCCCCGCCGGCCGTATGGTCCGTCACACACTCCGGCTGCACGCCAAGGACGCGGGCGAGCTGCACACCTACTTCCTACCGTCACCGGGCCAGCCTCACTGGGGCCAGGCGGACATCCGCATCGGCGACGTCAAGACCAGCACAGGCCTGACCTGCGAGGTCGTGGCGGCCAGGATCGCGGACGGCTCCCGCAACCTGGACTGCGACGCGTCGCAGGGTGAGCACACCATCGAGTACACGCTGACCGTCCCGGCCGGGCTGCCCACCTGGAAGATGGACGCCCACAGCATGTACAACATCTACACCCACCCGGTGCCGGGTCCTTCCAACGGCTGGATCGACACCCACTCCACCTTCACCGTGGGCACAGGCCCCCGCCACGACCGCCACCAACTCCTGACCACCGACGGCGGCGGCAAGATGTACAGCTACTTCGGTACCGGCAAGGCCGCCACTCCCTTCAACCGTCCCGCTCAGGTCGGCACCGGCTGGCAGGGGTACAACACGGTCACCAAGCTGGAGCCGATCGTGGAAGACCTCGGCTACGCTCCCGAGACCACGACGCCCGGCCGAGGGGACGTCGTCGCCCGCGACGCCTCGGGAACGCTGTGGAAGCACACTCGCCAAACGTACGAGAACGGACCGTTCAACCCCCGCACCAAGGTCGGCACCGGCTGGGGCATCTACACCACGCTCACCGGATCCGCGGACCTCACCGGCGACGGAAAGTCCGATCTCCTCGCCCGCGACAAGACCGGCACCCTCTGGCTCTACCGCGCCACCGGCAAGACCACCGTCCCCTTCGCCCCCCGCACCAGGATCGGTAGTGGCTGGAACACCTACACCAGCATCACCGGCGGATCCGACCTGACCAACGACGAGAAGCCCGACCTCCTCGCCCGCGACACAGCAGGAGCGCTCTGGCTGTACAAGGGCACCGGCAACACCTCCAAGCCCTTCACCACCCGCACGAAGATCGGCACCGGCTGGGGCACCTACAACCAGCTCTCCCTCACCGGCGACCTCACCAACGACGGCAAATCCGACCTCCTCGCCCGCGACACAGCCGGAGCACTGTGGCTCCACAAGGGCACAGGCAACGCATCGGCGGCCTTCGCCAACCGCACGAAGATCGGCACAGGCTGGGGCATCTACAACCGGATCCTCTGACACACGTCACCCAACCCGAGACCCCCGGGGGCGGTGGTGTCGTACGGGCCCGGGCACCAGTGGGCTCTCGGTGTGGTGGGTGGTGTTCGGGTGGGGTGGTGACGCCGCTGGGGCCCGCGTCGGGAGTGACGCGGGCCCCAGGGAGTGTTGTGGTGTGTCTAGTTGGAGGTGGGTTTGGGGGTGCCCTTGAGGGGGGCTTTGCCGAGGCCGAGGACCCAGTCGCCGTCGACTTTGTTCATGAGCACGTACATGCTGAAGGGCTTTCCGGTGCCGTCGGTGCCGGTGATGTGGACGCTGGCGAGGTCGGGTTCGAACTCGTGGCTCGCGTTGACGCTCGTGACCTTGAGGTCGCGGCCGCCGTCCTTGGCTATGAGTTTGTCGGCGTCCTCTTTGGCGCCGGTCAGGCCCGGTGGGTCGTCGTTGAGGTCGAGGAGTCCTTGGGGGTCGCGGGCGTTGAGCGCGGCGATGTACTTCTCGGCGGTCTGCTTCTCGGTGCGGCCGTCCTTGTCGTCGGAGGAGCAGCCGGTGAGCGCGATGCAGAGGACGGGTAGGGCCAGGAGGGTCAGGGTCTTCTTCACGGCTTCCACGCTTTCGGGTCAGGTGCGGTGGCCGTACCACCAGGAGCCGGGGTATTTGGCCCGAAGGTAGTCCAGGGGCACGTCGACGAAGTTGGGCGTGTGGTAGGTCATGTAGAGCATGCCGCCCTGCCGGCCCGTGACCATCATGGTGTGGTTGATGTTGCCGTTGGGCCGGGGCCCCCAGTCGGCCTGGAGGATGTCGGACGGTAGCAGGTTCCAGACGTTGGGGACCCTCTTGTTCCTCCCCGAGTGCACGAGCGCGAACCAGTAGAAGTTCTCGGCGCCGGCCCAGGTGTAGCTCGTGGACAGTTCGAGGGAGCCGTAGAACCACTTCTTGTTGTTCTTCCGGTCGAGGATCCCGCCGGAGGTTTCCTTCCAGCCCCCCGAGTGCAGGGCCTGGGAGATGAAGTTGGTGCAGTCCTGGCCGTACGTGCGAAAGGCGGGGTTGCCGCGCTGCCCGTACTTCCTGGCGTACGAGATCATGTAGCTGTAGTTCAGCAGCGGGGTGACCATCGGCTTGGTCTCCCCGGCCGACCCGCCGCCGGTCCCGTCGATGCTGCTGGGCTCCCCCTTGGGGCCCTCGACCTCGGAGCCGGGCAGAGGCTCGTCGTCCGGGCCCGGCTCGTTGATCGGCCCGGGATCCTTCAACTGCGTGGGCAGCGCCGGCCCGGAATTCTCCGGCGTCTCGTCTTCCGCGAGCTTCCACGCGCCGTCCGCGGACCGCTTGAACGTCAGGGTGTGGGGGAGGACGTACGAGCTGTGCGTGATCTGGTCCCCCTCCTTGATGTCGGGGAAGTACAGGCGGGTCTCTTCCTCGACCGACAGGGTCGCGGTGTCACCGCTGACCGTGCCCTTGCCGGGGATGACGGTCACCTCGGCGCGAGAGAACCCGCTCCATCTGCCCTCGATTGCCTGAGCGTTCTCCCGAAGGGCCGCGATCTCGCCGCCGAGCTCCTTGCTCGCCTGAGCGGTCAGGGCCAGAGGAGCCGCGGCACGCCGGCTCTGGGCCGCCGAGGTGGTGACGGCATCGGCACGCTGCTGGAGGTAGGCGTCGGCGATCTGCGCCAGCTGCCCCTTCTCCGCGGAGGGCAGCTCCGCCTCCGCCGCCTGTGAAGAGGGCGGGGCCACGCCGATCGAGAGTGAGGCCAGCGTCAGAGTGACGGCACCGGCCGCACGTACGGAAAAATGGTTTCTACGCAAAATCCCCCCCCGGGGATGCGTCGAATACTTGATCGAACGATATGTGGTCGTCCCGCCTGGGGGCGAAGCATTTCGATCATTGACCGGTAACCACGAGAGATCTGGCCGGTTACACAACCCCAGGTCGCAAGGTCCTCCGAGGACGGAGCTGGTGGAGGATGCGACGGTGACGTTCGCCGTGGTGGCACGGATCGCCCGGTGGGTCGGTCCGCCTCCGCTGTGTGGCGCGGATGGCGTGACTTCCCGGCCTTGATGGCCGGTACGGCCGTCAACCGGCTCGCTGTTCCCGTGCTGCGGGACCCGCCACGGTGCCCCCTGCGCGTCTGATGAATGGCGTGTTCTCGACGGAGGTGGCTCGATTCAGTCGGGATCAGCGGCTGAGCCTCAGGAAAACCTCATATGATGATCTTGAGGCTTCCCTGGTTGCCCCCTGCGTGCATAGCGTGTGCTGTAGCCGTGAGGGGTGGGGCGGTCGCGAACTCGAGTATCGGTTCAGGAGTCCTGAGGTGGGGAGCCTGGGGACTCGGAAGTCGTGTGCGCGAGTAACGCCCTGCGGCCGACTCTCGAACGACACTGCCCTCTTTGTGGCAGATTTTCGGCATGTTCGAGGAACATGAATCATGAGGCCGCTCGCATGGGCGGCTGTTTCCATAAGGGGTGGGATGAGGAGTTATTCAGTCCAGGTGTTTTCCGAGAGGGCGACACGGGGAATGGTGGCAGGGGCGCTCTTGGCGGGCTGTCTGGCGACACAGTCCTTGACCTCGGCTCTCGAGGCTGATGCTGCGGAATGTCCGGCCACGGTCGACTTTTACGTCATAGAAAACCAGCCGGGCAAGAACTTGATATCGGATCACCAGCTGCGTAAGTTCACCGACTGGAGTCCAAAGAGCGGGAATACTGCTCTGGTTGATACGGGGCACAAGGTTCCCCTGCCGCTTTTTGGGAAATTTTTCGGTGGAGCGCGAGGTGTGTTCTACGAAGTCACCTCACAAGGCGTGCTGAAATCGTACAAGGATAATACCGGTACGGGTGGTGCGCTTCTGGCGCCGGTAAAGAGCTACGGGTCAGGCTGGGGTGAATACCGACGAATTTTCTCTTCTACCACCCCTGCGGGACGCATCATCGCGCAGACGCCGAATGGATCAATCGAAGTTTATCAGCAGAGTTCGCCGTCCACGGGGGGTGGCAGTCTTACGAAGGGGGCCACGGCGATATCGGCCTCTGCGCCGGCCGCTCTGGCAATCAAGGCCGCGGACGACGCTTGGGCCTTCGACGGTTCCGTGCACACGCTGGACAACGGCACTGTCACCAAGTGGGACTACAGTGAGGATGCTCCGCCGGTCGGCGGAGCAGGTTTCGCTCCGCGCATCGACTCGCCGACCGTTTTCGCCTCCGGTTTGACCGACGCCAAGAGCGCCTGGATGCCGGGCCCCGGTGTCCTGTACACGAACTCCGGTTCCGAGGACTACTCGGGCATTGTGAAGAGCTATGCGGGCTCGCCCCTGAGTCTGAAGAACGCCGACGTCATGAGCGGATTGTACGGAGAGTCCTTCCCGGATGCTTACAACTGCCTCTCCGAGCAGACCAAGGAGAAACCCTTCGGGCATTTTGCGGAGGAGCCTCCGCCTGCCCCTCAGGAACCGTCGGTCGAACAGCAATTGCCGATTCCCACCGGACCGACGAACGTGTCCGGCAGGTTCACTCTCGGAGACGGCAAGCCGGCCCCGGCCTGACCGTGGACATCGAAGCGTCGGATCCCGCGCTGATGAAGACCGATGGGACCGCGACTGTGCTGCCGAAGTTGGGCACGGTCACGACCGGGGCGGACGGCACCTGGTCGTTCACGTTGCCCGCCAAGCTCCCGGCATCGGTGGACGCGGCTGCGGACGCCAATGGCGGTGTTGTCCGACTGAGCGCCAGCGCGAAGGGCAAGACGCCTTCCGGCGTGAACATGTTTGCCCTGAACGAGATCTCCGTCCTCCCAGCGTCCAAGGCCGCCGGAGCCTCGCAGATTGCTCTCGCCAGTGCTGTCCCCAAGCAGTACAAGGCGGCTCTGCTGCCCGAATCGAAGGACGAGCCCGAACCGACCCCGATGGAGGGCGACCAGACCTACGCGGCCCAGGCGGACAAGCTCAGCGTACTGCCGGACCCCAATGAAGCCAGCCCGGTGCCCGAGTGGCAGAGCGATCGCGGGCCCTCGCCCGAGAACCACGACCCCTACCTGGTCAACGGCGTCAACGTACGGTCCGAGCCGGTCGCCGCCCACGCGGCCAGTGGCGAGTGCTACATCGTGACCACGACGAAGAAGTCCACTATCGCCTATACGACGGTCGGCGAAGCACACGCTTACTGGGATGCGTACGCAAGCTTCGAGTATGAGGCGAAAATGTCCTCCGGCGTCGACATCGCCATCAAATCGAACGGAAGCTGGACCATGGGAGGCACCGCGACTCTGAACAGTTCGGCCGGTTCCTCCTCCGGCTACACGATGCGCGGCACCATGTTCGCGAAGGCATGGCGTGTTCCGATCAGTACCTGCTGCAGAAGAAGACCTACTACTGTGGCGCGGTTCCCCGGTCCTCCTGGGAACAGATCGTGCCGACCCGGTTCTGGATCCCGGCGGGCGGCTACGCGGGTGTCTACGGTGCCGATGTCCGCAGCCTCGACGGCCCCGCCCGCTATCGCAAGTCGAATCCCGCGTACCGTGCTCGTGTCGTACCCGGTGGCTTCATGCAGATCCAAGGTGGTCGAAGCTACAAGTACACCACTGCGGTTGCCGTTTTCAACGTCACGCTCGGCGCCTACACCCAATACGACACTGACCACAAGCAGCGCATCACCGCCGGAAGGAAGAGCGAGCCGCATGAGGTCTGGGGACTTCGGGGAGTTGCAGGGAATCCCGGCAGCCAGGTCATGTACTCGTGGTAAAAGATGGCCCGTCACAAGCGGCGCCTTGGCGACTCTCCTCCTGCTCTCGGGCTGCACCAGCACCGGCGAATCATTCCAGGGTCAATCTCTCGAGCCCGGAACGGCGCTCCAAGCCCTTTTCAACACAGCGGAGACAGGGGTCGAGGAGATCAAACTGGGAGACCAATATTGGTTCGCCCTCTCACCCATGAGGAACAGATCCGATGAGGACCTTGAGCTACTGAAGGCCGAGGTGGGCACCGTACCTGCCGGGATCAAAGTGACCGGTCGTGTCGCTTACAGCCTGAGGGAAACGGACGGCTTGGACCTGAGTCTCCGTGATGACGATGTCAGGGACAGAAAAGCAAAGGACTACTCCAAGAACCCGATTCTCATCAAAGCCAAGACGGATTCGGACATCTACTACATGGTGCGACTCACTGTGGTGAAGCAGCAGCCCTCGATCGCGAAGGACTGCAGCATCACCTACCGTCAGGAAGACACCCTGTACAAGCAGAAGGTCCACTGCACATACATGCTGGGAACCACCGGCTGACAAGCCGTCCGGATCCAGCGGGTGAGGCTCGTCCCAGGCATGAACGGACGAACCTCACCCGCTCAGTACGTCGTGGCCGCCTGACCAGCTCAGCGCGTGAACGACATCGTGTGTGAAGACTTCTCCCAGGCTCGCTCGATTGATACGGACCGCTACCCGGTGGTGGATGTGCAGGTACGCGAGGCCGCGGTGGCGGGGTTCTCGGGGTGGGAGGTGGAGCGCCGGTTGGGGGTGCCGGTGGGTGCGTGGAAGTGGGCGGTGGCGACGGGGGCGGTGCCGGGCCGGATGTGGACGGGGGTCGGTGGTCGGAGTCTGTGGTGGCTGGCGCGGACGCCGAGGGGATCCGGGCGGGGCTGGTGTCGGTGTCGCCGTTCGACGCGGCCGAGCGCCTGACCGCCGTCCTCGGGGTCCCGTTGCCGTTGTGGCGGCCGGCGGTGACCGCCTCGGCCGTCGCGGACCTGGTGGCCTCCGGCCTCCTGCTGCGCCTGTCCGGGCCTGCGGAGGCTCCGGTGGTGCACGCGGACCAGGTGGCGGCCCTCGGCCGCCGCCGCGACTTGGCCGCCGTCCTCGACCACCACACCCTCCTCGGCCCCGACCAAGCCGCCGCCCGCCTCGGCATCCGCCGCACCTGCCTCGACCACACCGTCCGCCTCGGATGGCTACGCCCCACCTGCACGGCCGTCGTGGACTTCGGGAAGGCCCGGGGCGGGGAAGGCGAAGTTGCCCCTCCTACCGGGCTTCGGACGTGGCCCTGCTGCCGGTGTTGCACCCCGGGGTGGACTGGACGGCCCTGCGCACCCTCGCCCCCGGCCGCCGCTCCCTCCTGGCCGGTCTGGAGCCGGTGCCGGATGCCACGGTGACGCTCGCGACGGTGGCTCGGATCGCCCGTGTGGGCCGGGCCGCGGTGGCCGTGTGGCGCCGCCGGCACGGGGACTTCCCGGCGCCGGTGGGCGGTACGGTCGTCTCGCCGCTCCTCGACCCGGACCAGGTGGCGGCGTGGCTCCTCGCGCACGGCAAGATCGCCGTCCCGTACGTCCCGGACCTCGGCACGCTCCTGCTCCGCACGGCAGGCGGCGGTACCCGCACGGTCCGGCTGGACGCCCCGGAGCACCGGTTCGCGGACTCGGCGGACGACGAGGACACCGTGGGCGGGTGGGTCGTCGAAGCCGACGCGGATGCCCTCATGACGGCGGCCGAGTACCCGTCAGGGGCGGGGATCCTGCGCCTGTCGGTGCGCGGGGAGCCGGCCGTGGCAGTCCGCGGTGGTGTCACCCTCGCGGCCCGGTCCGACGCGCGCCGGGGCCGGGTGTGGGTGGCCCTGCGGTGGCGGCCTGCGGGGTGAAGCTGGCCGGGCCGCCCACGCCGAGGCCGTACCGGCCCCGGAGAACGGCTGCCCGTGCCGGGCACAGGACTGCGGAGGCATCACCGAAGCCCCCGCCTGCCCCATCCACGGCACCGCCCCCGCCCTGACCCGGCACCCGGCGGGCGGGATCCGCTGCGCCGAGCTGCGCACGGAAGGGGAGTGCGCGGGGCTGGTCTAGGGTCGGGGGTGGCCCGAGCCGATATGGCGTGCGCGGGCTAGGCCCGGTGCCCCGGTCTCTTGGGGGGCAGTACCACCGGGCCGCCCCATCCCCTCCCCCTCGCGCCCCGGTGCGGGAGACGTGCGCGCCCACACCGCCGTGCCGCCGGGGACGCCGGAGCAGCGCCGCGCACCGCCGCCACCACGCACCCGCAGCGCGCCGGAGCAGCGCCGCCCACACCCCTGCGCCCACCCCCGGTACCACAACCCCACCCTCCTCGCCCCCGTCCGGCCCCGGCCCGGCTGCGCC
>NZ_JBEOSD010000068.1:0-38905 GCF_040302735.1 Streptomyces sp. NPDC097619
CTCAAACGCCGGCGGGGCTCGAATCCAGCCCCGCCGGCGCTTGAGGCGGGTCGTGTGTCAGGCCGGGGCGAAGAGGATCTTGGTGGTGCCGGGGTCCGCGCGGACGAGGCGGACGCGGACGCGTTCGCCGAGCGGGACCGGGTCCGGGGACTCGATCCGGCCGACGACCGCCGGTTCCGTCAGGTGCACGGTGCCCACCCCCGGCTCCCGCTCCTTCACCTCGATCACCGTGGCCTCGAACACCTCCCCGACCCGGTCCTTGAGCAGCGCCGCCTCCACCAGGTCCACGGACTCCCGTTCCACCGTGCCCGCCAGCCGGCCGCCCTCCGCCATCTCGCGCGGCAGCTCCGGGAGGGCGGTACGCACCCACTCCGGGGGTTCCCGGCCGGCGACCGCCGCCACGCAGAGTTCGCCGGCGTACCGGTCGACCAGGCGTCGCAGCGGGGCCGTGCAGTGCGCGTACGGGGCGGCCACGGCGGCGTGCACGGCCGGGTCCGGGATCCGGCCGTCCTCGAAGACCGTGTAGCCGGCCCCGCGGAGCAGAGCGGTGCACTCCTGGAGGAAGGCCGCGTGCCGGGGGAGGCTCGGGTCGAGGGAGCGGACCAGTCGCGCGTACGGCACGTGGTGCGGCCAGTCGACGCCGAGGGCCCGGGCCGCGTGCCGCAGTCGTCCCACCGCGCCGTCGGGGGCGCTGGGCAGGGTCCGCAGGACGCCCGTGCCCGAGGCCAGCATGAGATCGGCGGAGGCCATCCCGGTGAGCAGCGACAGCTGGGCGTTCCAGCCGTCCGCCGGCAGGGGGGCGCGGTAGGCCAGCCCGTACCGGCCCTCGTGGACCACGACCTCCTGCTCGGGCACGTCGAGGGAGATGCCGCCGCGTTCGGCCTCCAGGTCCTCGCGGAGCCGTCCGATCGTCGCGAGGAGGGCGAGGTTCTCCTCGGCGGTGCCGCCGTCGATGGCCTTCTGCACGCCCTCGTAGTCCAGCTTGGCGCGGCTGCGCACCAGCGCCCGGACGACCTCGGTGCCGGTGGTGCGGCCCTCCGCGTCGAGGTCGATCAGCCACAGCAGGGCCGGTCGGGTCTCGCCCGGCAGCAGACTGGCCGCGCCCTCGGAGAGCACCGGCGGGTGCAGCGGCACCCGCTCGTCGGGGAAGTAGAGGGTGGTGACCCGGCGGTGCGCCTCGGCGTCCAGGGCACCCCCGGGACGCACGAAGGCGGCCACGTCCGCGATGGCGTAGTGCACGCGGTAGCCGCCGCCGGGGCGTCGCGTCAGGTGGGCGGCCTGGTCCAGGTCCCGGGAGGTGGGCGGGTCGATGGTGAAGAAGGGCAGGTCGGTGGCGTCCCGTTCGGGGAGCCGGGGGGCCGCCGCGGCGGCTTCCGCCTCCGCCCGTACGGCCGCCGGGAACTCCTCGGGGATCCCCAGGCCGGCGCGCAGTTCCCGGAGCGCGGCCCGCAGCGGGGCGGCGTCCGCTTCGGCGGCGCCGGACAGGTGCATGTGGCGGCGGGGCATGGACCGAGCGTAGGGCGGCGGGGGCCGGGCGGCACGGCGAACGGCGTCCGGCGGAGGGGAGCGGGCGGACCGGAGCGGGCGGACGGGAGCCGGCCGGCGCGAGAGCGACGGAGGGAGGGGTCCGGGGTCGGGTCGGGGTGGCGGAGGCGGTCGGGGTCCGGCGGGCTCGCTTACCCTGGGCTGGGGTGTGCGCGCGGCCTGAGGGCCGTCCTCGCCCCGGGGGCCGCACCCCCGCTTCGCGTACGCACCGAAGGAGAACCCGTGCTCGTCCTGCTGCCGCCGTCCGAGGGAAAGGCCGCCAGCGGCTCCGGCGCACCCCTGAAGGCCGAGGACCTGTCGCTGCCGGGCCTGGCCGAGGCCCGCGCGGCCGTGTTCACCGAACTCGTCGAGCTGTGCCTGGGCGAGGAGGACCGCGCCCGTGAGGTGCTGGGCCTGAGCGAGGGGCTCCGCGGGGAGGTCGCCAAGAACGCCGAACTGCCGACCGCCGCCGCCCGGCCCGCCGGCGAGATCTACACCGGGGTCCTCTACGACGCCCTCGACCTGGCCGGTCTCGACGGGGCGGCGCGGGCCCGCGCCGAGCGCTCCCTGCTGGTCTTCTCCGGTCTCTGGGGCGCGGTCCGGATCACCGACCGCATCCCCTCCTACCGCTGCTCCATGGGCGTCAAGCTGCCCGGACTCGGCGCGCTCGGCGCGTACTGGCGGGCCCCGATGGCCGAGGCGCTGCCGGCCGAGGCGGGGGACGGACCGGTCCTGGACCTGCGCTCCTCCGCCTACGCCACGGCCTGGCGGCCCAAGGGCGAGGTCGCGGGGCGCACGGCGACCGTGCGGGTGCTCCACGCGCAGATGGTCGACGGGGTGGAGAAGCGGTCCGTGGTCAGCCACTTCAACAAGGCCACGAAGGGGCGGCTGGTGCGGGACCTGCTGCGGGCCGGTGCGGAACCGGCTTCCCCGGCGGAGCTGGTGGTCGCGCTGCGGGACCTGGGATACGTGGTCGAGGGGGAGGCCCCGGCGAAGGCGGGGAAGGCGTGGGCGCTGGACGTGGTGGTGACCGAGATCCACTGAGGGTTCCGGGGGGCCGTGGCTCCGGCCCCGGCCCCCGTTCTCCCCGGGCCGCCTCAGCGGCTGAGGGGCCAGGCCACCGCGTGGGGGTCGTGGTCCTCGGTGTCCGCGGCGTGTCGGGCGCAGGCGTCCGTGAGGATTTCCAGGAGGGTCAGGGGGTCCGGCAGCGGGTGTTCGGGGCCGCGGACCCAGTCCACGGAGAGGTCACCGGGCAGCAGGGCCGGGGGAACGAGGACGTAGCTGCCGCGGCAGTGCCAGCGGAGCCCGGGGTGTTCGTCCATGGTCTCGGGGTGGCAGTCCAGCTCGCAGGGCCACCACTCGTCCTCGTCCTCGGGGGTGCCTCGGGTGGCGGTGAAGAAGAGCATGCGGCCATGGCTCCCGGCGGCGCCGGACTCCGCGACGGGGCCGACCTCGATGCCGGCCTCCAGCAGCCGGGCCAGGGCGCTGCGGCCCGCTTCGAGGGGGACGTCGAGGACGTCGTGCACCATGCCGGTCGCGGTGACGAAGTTGGCCTGGGGCTGGTTGCGGGCCCACCGCTCGACCTGGGCGCGGTCCGTCGTGGACTGCGTCTGCCAGGCGAAGGAGAGCGGGTGCCGGGCCGGGGTGGGACAGCCGATGCGGTCACAGGAACATCGGTAGCCGGCCGGATGCGCGGCGGGGGCCAGGGGCAGTCCCGCGGCGGCGGCGGCCAGGAGGAGAGCCTCGCGGGCGCGGCCGGGGTCGTCCGTGGACGGTCCGCGCAGCCTGTTGAGCCACTGGGCGAACCTGCTCTGCTCGCCGCGCGCGCCGCGGCCGGATTCGGACCCCATCTATCCCCTCACCTCACCGTTGCCCCGGCAGACCTTTTCCATGGTCCCACCATCCTGGGCCCCGGGTGACCGCACTTCCCAACCGGGGGTCGGAGCCGGGCCCGACCCCCGGCGCCAATCCCTCTGAAAACCGTACATTCACGACCGGGAAACACCGGGTGGCGGGCGGGTTGCGGGCTCTCATCGCCCTGATGTGCGGGTGCGAAAGGTGCGGAACGGTGTCCTCCGGTGACTTTCGCCACGCACCGGGACGGTGCTCAGTCCGCGTCGGCCAGGGCCCCGCGCAGCACGTGGTCCACCAGGGCGTCGGCGTAGGCGTGGTCCAGGGGGGCGGTGCGCAGCAGCCAGCGGTGCATGAGGGGGCCCACGAGGAGTTCGGCCACCAGTCGCAGATCGGCCTCGGCGCGGAGGGTGCCGGCCTCGCGGGCGGTCCGCAGGCGGTCCTCGTACAGGGCCAGCTGGGGTTCCAGGAGTCGGCGGGTGAACTGTTCGCCGAGGGCCGGGTCGGTGGCGCCGGCGGCGGTCAGGGCGCGGGTGGGGGCGTCGTACTTCTCCTGCGTCAACTCGTCCACGGTGGCCCGCAGCACGAGCTTGAGGTCGGCCGCGAGGTCCCCGGTGTCGGGCAGGCCCGCCCACCCGCCCTCCTGGTCGGCGTCCCCGGCCAGGGCGAGGGAGGCGTCCAGGAGGACGGCCGCCTTCGAGGGCCACCAGCGGTAGATGGTCTGCTTGCCCACGCCCGCGCGGGCGGCGATGGCCTCGATGGTCAGCTTGTTGTAGCCGACCTCGCCGACGAGGGCGAGCGCGGCGTCGAGGATGGCGCGGCGGGACCGCTCGTTGCGTCGGGAGGCGTCGGGAGTCTTCGCGGTCATGCCGGACAACCTAGCCGATACCGAGACGGCGCGTCTCGGCAGCGGTGGGGAGGTGTCAGGTGCCCGGCCGTGCTCCCGTGCGCGCCTCCCGACCCGGTCCGACCCGCTCCGTCCCGCCCCGGACACCCCGGGTCCGGTGTTCCGCCGGTCAAACCACCCGAACAGTTCACTGCGCGGCAGGGCCCGAGGAGAGACGATTCTCTTCACCGGAACGTGTCCCGTGAGGAGACCTCTTTGCGCCGAGACGCCACACCCCGCCGCTACCTGATGTGCCCACCCGCGCACTTCGGGGTCAGCTACTCCATCAACCCCTGGATGGATCCCGCCAAGCCGGTGGACCCGCAACTCGCCCTGACCCAGTGGGAGGACCTGTGCGACCGGTACCTCTCGCTCGGCCACACCGTCGAACTGCTCGACCCCAGGCCCGGCCTGCCCGACATGGTCTTCGCCGCCAACGGCGCCACCGTCGTCGACGGCCGGGTGCTGGGCGCCAGCTTCGCCTACCCGGAGCGGGCCGCCGAGGCCGTCGCCCACCTGGAGTGGTTCCGGGAGAACGGGTACACCGAGATCCTCGAACCGACCCACGTCAACGAGGGCGAGGGGGACTTCGCGGTCACCGACTCCTGGATCCTCGCCGGCAAGGGCTTCCGCTCCAGCCCGCTCTCGCACTCCGAGGCCCAGGAGTTCTTCGGGCGCCCGGTGATCGGGCTCGACCTCGTGGACCCCCGCTACTACCACCTGGACACCGCCCTCAGCGTCCTCGACGGCGACGAGGTCATGTACTACCCGGGCGCCTTCTCCCCGGGCAGTCGGGCCGTGCTGCGCCGGCTCTTCCCGGACGCCCTGCTCGCCACCGAGGAGGACGCCGCCGCCCTCGGCCTCAACGCCGTCTCCGACGGCCGCCACGTCCTGCTGCCCCAACAGGCGCTCGGACTCTTCGGGCCGCTGCGGGACCGGGGGTTCGAGCCGATCGGAATGGACCTCGGCGAGCTCCTCAAGGGCGGCGGCAGTGTGAAGTGCTGCACCCAGGAGCTGCGCCCGGCGCCCGCCGGAACCGCCGACTGACGGAACCCCGCCACCCGGACCGGTCCCCGTGACCGGCCCCGGACCGGGCCCCGCACGCCGTGCCGGGCCCGGACCGCCGACCGACGGGCCCCGTCCCGGTCGGCCCGCCGCCGTGACCCGGTGTGCGGGCCCGACCGGAACGCACCGGCCCGGGAACCACACCCGCCCCACCGGGCCGGAGCCCGACCGGCCCCGGCCCGGTGCCGGCGGTACCGCCCGCGAGGCGCCCGCGGGCCGGCGGTGCTGCGGTCAGTCCTCGTGCCCGTGCTCCGCCGGGGGCGGCCAGGCGTCGCCCCACTCGGCGTCCCGGGCCGCCTTGTACAGGGCCCCGTGCCGCTTGGTGACCGTGGACCGGGACAGGCCCTCCGCCTCCGGGCCGCACAGCTCCAGCTGGACCAGGCCCTTGCGGATCTGCGGGCGCCGGGTGATCCGGGCGGTCGCGGGCGCCGCGGGCAGTCGGGTGGCCGCCACGTACGCGAACTTCTCGTCCTCGTAGGCCAGGGTGCCGCCCTTGACCTGCCGGTGCAGGGAGCTGCGGCTGACCCGCGCCGAGAAGTGGCACCAGTCCTCGCCGGGCACGATCGGGCAGGTCCCGTCGTGCGGGCAGGGCGCGGCTACCCGCATCCCCGCCGCGACCAGGCGTTCCCGGGCCTCGCGGATCCGCAGGTAGCCCTCCGGGGTGCCCGGCTCGATGAACACCACGGTGCCGGCGGCCCGGGCGGCCTCCTCGGTGACGGCCCGCCGGGCCTGTTCGGTCAGCTCGCCGAGCACGTACGAGACGGTGACCAGCTCTGCCTCGGGCACGGTCAGACCCGTCCCGATCACGGCCTTGCGCCACTCGGCCCCGGCCAGCACCTGCGAGCCGGAGGCCCCGGCCAGCTCCCGGCCCAGGGCCAGCGCCGGATCCGCCCAGTCCAGGACGGTGGTGGTGCGGGGCCCCTCCCAGGTGGCGTCCACCGCCCAGGTGGCCGCGCCGGTGCCGCCGCCGACGTCCACGTGCGAGGCCGGGGCCCAGTCCGGCAGGGCCGCCGCGAGGCCGGCCAGCGCGGCCCGTACCGCCTCGAAGGTGGCGGGCATCCGGTACGCGGCGTAGGCCGCCACGTCGGAGCGGTCCCGAAGGACGGGGGCGTCGGTCGGGGTGCGTCCCCGGTAGTTGGCGATCAGCCGGTCGACGGCCTGGGTCGCCTGCTTCGGCGGGAGGCCGTCGAGCAGCCCGGACAGCGCGCCGCGGAGGGCATCGGCGGTGGGGACGGAGTGGTTCACCCCGAGAGTTTACGGTCCTCCGCCGGGCCCGTACCCGCCCGCCCGGGGCGGCACAGCCCCAGGAAGCAGGCCACGGCCAGCAGCGCGCAGACCGTCTGCACCAGCGCCATCGGCACGGCCGTGCGCTCGCCCGCGACCCCCACCAGCGGCGTCGCCACCGAGCCGATCAGGAAGGAGCAGGTGCCCAGCAGCGCGGAGGCGGAGCCCGCCGCGTGCGGGGTCCGCATCAGGGCCTGGGCGTTGGTGTTCGGCAACACCAGGCCCATCGCCGCCATCAGCACGAACAGCCCGGCCGACACCTCCACCAGCCCGGCCCGCCCGAACAGCCCGGTGGTGACCGCGAGCAGGTACCCGGAGGCCAGCGTGATCACGGCCAGCCCGACGGCCAGCACCCGATCCAGGCCGACCCGACCCACCAGCAGCTTGCCGTTGACCTGCCCGACCACGATCAACCCCACCGAGTTCAGCCCGAAGAGCAGGCTGAACTGCTGCGGGGAGGCCCCGTGGATCTCCTGCACCACGAAGGGGGAGGCCGAGATGTAGGAGAACAGCACGGCGAAGGCGAGGCCCCCGCACAGCACGTACCCGGTGAACACCCGGTCCGCCAGCAGCCCCCGCATGGTCCGCAGGGCCGCGCCCACCCCGCCCGGCCGGCGCCGCTCCGGCGGCAGGGTCTCCGCGAGGCAACGCCAGGCCGTGAGGGTCAGCAGCACCCCCACCCCGGTCAGCACCCAGAACACCCCGCGCCAGTCCGCGATCCGCAGCACCTGACCGCCCACCAGCGGGGCCACGATCGGAGCCGCTCCGGAGACCAGGGTCAGCGAGGCGAAGAACCGGGCCATCTCCAGGCCCTCGTACAGGTCCCGCACCACGGCCCGCGCGATCACGATCGAGGCGGCCCCGGCCAGCCCCTGGAGCAGCCGGAAGAAGATCAGCGAGGCGGCGTCCGGGGCCACCGCGCACAGGGCGGTGGCCAGCACGTAGGCGACCATCCCGATCAGCAGCGGGCGGCGGCGGCCCCACCGGTCGCTCATCGGCCCGATGACCAGCTGGCCCACGGCCATGCCCGCCAGGCAGGCGGTGAGGGTGAGCTGCACCGTGGCCGCGGGCGCGGCCAGGGCCCCGGTCACCTCCGGGAGGGCGGGGAGGTACATGTCCATGGACAGCGGCGGCAGCGCGGACAGCCCGCCCAACACCAGGACGATCAGCAGCCCGGCCCGGCGGACCGCCGGCGGCGCCGCCCCGACCGCCGGCGGGCCGGGCACCGGGGACACCGGCGCGGCGGGTCCGGGCACGGCGGGGACGGGACCCGGGGAACCCGGCATCGCCGGGACGGGTATCGCGGAGGGTGGGTCGGTGGCGCGGCCGCGGTCCGGCATCGGTGCTCCTGGGGTCTCTTCGCCCGGCCCCCTGGCCGGCGCGGCCATGCTCTCAGCAGGTGGAACGTCCCGGGGCTCCGGCGCCCCGTCCCGTACATTGCGGCTCCATGAACGCAACCGGGAAGAAGATCGCTGTAGTCACCGGAGCCGGCTCCGGGATCGGCCGGTCGGTGGCCCTGACCCTCGCCGCCGCCGGCTGGTCGGTGGCCCTCGTCGGCCGTCGGACCGAGCCCCTGGAACGCACCGCGCGGGAGGCCGGCGGGGACGACACCCTCACCGTGCCCGCCGACGTGTCCGACGCCGCGCAGGTCGACGGGGTGTTCGCGGCCGTCCGCGAGCGGTACGGCCGGCTCGACCTGCTCTTCAACAACGCCGGCACCTTCGGCCCGGCCGGGGTCCCGCTGGAAGAGCTCACCGCGGACGCCTGGCGACAGGTCGTCGACGTCAACCTGACCGGCGCCTTCCTCTGCGCCCAGGGCGCCTTCCGGCTGATGAAGGAACAGGATCCGCAGGGCGGCCGCATCATCAACAACGGCTCCCTCTCCGCGCACGTCCCGCGCCCGCACTCCGTGGCGTACACCGCCACCAAGCACGCCGTCACCGGACTCACCAAGTCCCTTTCGCTGGACGGCCGTCCGTACCGGATCGCCTGCGGCCAGATCGACATCGGCAACGCCGCCACCGAGATGACCGAGCGGATGCGGACCGGCATCCTCCAGGCCCACGGACAACTGGCCCCGGAGCCCGTGATGGACGCCGCCGACGTGGCCCGCACCGTGCTGCACATGGCGGAGCTGCCGTTGGAGGCCAACGTGCAGTTCGCCACCGTGATGGCCACGAACATGCCGTACGTCGGCCGCGGCTGAACCCCCGTCGCCGGCCGGTCCGCACACCGGCCGGGACCCCTGCCGAACCGCCCACCACCTCGGGGAATAGCCCCGCACCGGACCGGGGTTGGCACGACCATGACGCATCCCGAGGTACTCCGCTACACCGCCTTCTCCGCCGACCCCGCGGGCGGCAACCCCGCCGGAGTGGTCCTGGACTCCACCGGGCTCGACGCGGCGGCCATGCTCGGCATCGCGGCGGCCCTCGGCTACAGCGAGACCGCCTTCCTCACCCCCGCCGGCCCGACGGGCCCCGGCGGCACGGGCCCCGGAGTCTTCGACGTGCGCTACTTCAGCCCGAAGACCGAGGTGCCCTTCTGCGGGCACGCCACCGTCGCCGCCGCGGTCGCCCTCGCCGAGCGCTCGGGCCCCGGCGCCCTGCTCTTCCGCACCGCCGCCGGGGAGGTCCCCGTCGAGACCGCGCGGAACGACGGCCGCCTGCGCGCCACCCTGACCAGCGTCGAACCGCACACCGAGGAGATCGCGGACGCCGACCTCACCGAAGCCCTCGCCGCCCTCGACTGGCCGGCCGCCGACCTGGACCCCGCCCTCCCCCCGCGGATCGCCTTCGCCGGCGCCCGCCACCTGGTGATCGGGGCCGCCACCCGGGAACGCCTCGCCGCACTCTCCTACGACGTGCCCCGGCTGACCGCCCTCATGGAACGCCTCGACCTGGTGACCCTCCAACTCGTGCACCGGGCCGCACCGGAGGTCTTCCACGTCCGCGACCCGTTCCCCGTCGGCGGGGTCTACGAGGACCCGGCCACCGGCGCCGCGGCCGCCGCCTTCGGCGCCTACGCCCGCGAACTCGGCCTGGTCCCCGCCGCGTCCGTCCTGACCCTGCACCAGGGCGAGGACCTCGGCCGCCCCGGCGTGCTCACCGTGGAACTCCGCGCGGGCGACCCCCGGGTCCGCGTCTCCGGCGAGGGCGCCGCCCTCCCCACCGCCTGACCGGGAACACCACCGCGCCCCACCGCTCCTGTTGACTGGGGGGATGCGCGTACTGACCTGTCCCGAAGCCGACACCCCCGGCGCCCTCCGCGAGCAGGTCCTGGCCCTCCAGGACGAGGCGTGGCCGCCGGGGGACGGCCGGCCCTCCACGGGCCCGAGCCACGATCCCGCCCTGCGGCCCCTCTCCCTGCTGCTCCTCGACGGGAGGGACACCGTCCTGGCCGCCCTCGACCTCCTCCACAAGGAGATCGACCACGCCGGACACCGCTACCGGGCCGCCGGGCTGAGCACCGTGGTGACCCGCGCGGCCGTCCGCGGCCGCGGCCACGGTCTCCGCCTGGTCCGCGCGGCACGCACGGCCCTCGAAGCCGACCCGGACGTGGACCTGGCCCTGTTCACCTGCGACCGGCCCCTGGTCCCCTTCTACGAGGCGGCCGGCTGGCAGCCGCTCCCCGGAGCGGTCCTGGTCGGCGGCACCCCCGAGGACCCCTTCCCCAGCGACGCCCCCGGCTTCACCAAGACCGTGCTCGCGGACTTCTTCTCACCCCGGGCCCGGGCCCGCCGCGACGACTTCCCCGGCACCCGGATCCTCCTGCACCCGGGCCCCGTGGACCGCCTCTGGTGAGGGACCGGCCCCGGCCGGCGCGGCCCGGGCTACTCGCCCCGGGCGGAGATCAACCCGTGGGAACGGCTCAGGAACTGCACCCGGGCCCCGGCGGTCGCCGCCGTCGGCACCGTCACCGCCTCCGTGGACACCATCTCCCGGATCAGGGTGTCCGTGGCCGTACCCGTCATGATCGCCTTGATGTTCGCGGTCACCGGCAGCTTCGGCTTCTTCGCGGAACCGTCCAGCTTCATCTGCTCGAACTGCCGGGTCGCGAAGAACGCCAGCGCCCCGCCGTCCGCGGTGCGCAGCGCCACCGGCCCGTACGCCCCCGCCACCGACTCCTGGTCCAGCCACTGCGTGGTGTAACCCGGCCGGTAGGCGTCCCGGGCCCGGACCGCCCGGCGCCCCGTCGTGTGGGTGCCCGGCGCGAAACCGTTCGGCACCCCGTCCCCGAGGTAGCGGGCGTACCGCTCGCTCAGCTCGCCGACGGGTATGGACAGGCCCGTGTCCTCGGGGGCCACCGGCTCCGCCCAGCCCTCCCGGTCCGTCTTGAACACCGGCATCTGGCCCGCCGGGATGTTCAGCACGTACGTGACCTTCCACGGGCGGTCCGCGGACTCCTTGTTGAAGACCAGCGCCACCCGACGGTCCGCCTTCGCGGTGCCCTCGTCGCGATTGCTGTCGGCGTCCGCGAGGAACCAGCGCGGCCAGCCCGCCTTCTTCGGGATCACGAACTTCGTGTCCGACAGCACCAGCGGCTGGTAGTCCGGCTTCCCGCCGGGCTTCTGCGCCCGGCTGCCCCGCAGGCTCGCCTTGCGGCGGTCCCCGTACGGGCCGGCCGTCACCGTCGCGATCAGATCCGCGTCGTACGCCTTCTCGGCCTTGTTGTACGTCGCCAGGAACGACTGCAGGGTCAGCGCGGCCTCAGCCCGCGACACCGTCGGTACCAGTGCTTCCGCGCCCCGTACCGTCGTGCACCCGCTCGCCGTCACGGCCAGCACGGTCGCCGCCGCCGTCAGTACGGCCGCCTGCCTCAGCCTGCTCATGGGTGTTCTTCTGCTCCTTCGCCCCCGCTGACCGTCCGAACCCTACCGGGGCCAGGAAAAGCCCGAGCGCCGGGATCAGGTAGAGGATCCACACCGTGACCTGCAGCACGGTCGGATCCGGCTGGAAATTGAAGGTGCCCTTCAGAAGGGTCCCGTACCAGCTGTCCGGTGGGACCGCCCCGCTCACGTCGAACGCTTTGTTCGTCAGCCCCGCCAGGAAGTCCGCCTCCTGGAGGTCGTGCACCCCGTACGCGAGCACCCCGGCGGCCACCACGACGAGCATCCCGCCGGTCCAGGTGAAGAACCGCGCCAGGTCGATCCTCAGCGCGCCCCGGTAGAACAGCCAGCCCAGCAGCACCGAGGAGGCGATGCCGAGCAGCACCCCGGTCAGCGGGGCCGCGCCGTCCCCGGCCGCCTTCACGGAACGCCACACGAACAGCGAGGTCTCCAGGCCCTCCCGGCCCACCGCCAGCAGGGCCGTGGTCACCAGCGCCCCGGTGCCCATGGCCAGCGCGGCGTCCAGCTTGCCGTGCAGCTCGGCCTTCAGGTGCCGGGCGGTGCGCTTCATCCAGAAGACCATCCAGGTCACCAGGCCCACCGCGACGATCGACAGACTGCCGCCGATCAGCTCCTGCGCCTCGAAGGTCAGCTCCTTGGTGCCGAACTCCAGGGCGGCCCCGAAGCCGAGGCTGACCGCGGCCGCGATGCCCACGCCCAGCCAGATGGTCCACAGCCGGTCCCGGTGCCCGGTCTTCACCAGGTACGCCACCAGGATGCAGACGACCAGACTGGCCTCCAGCCCCTCGCGCAGGCCGATCAGATAGTTGCTGAACACGTCGGTCCCTCCTTCGCGCCCGTCAGGCGAACAGCGCCCGGCCCCACCAGTCGCCCGTGTCGCGGACGCCCGGCGGGACGGCGAACACGGCCGATCCCACGTGCTGGATGTATTCGTTGAGGGCGTCGGACCGGGCCAGGTTCCGCTGGACCGGGACGAAGCCCTTGTGCAGGTCGCGCTGGTAGGCCAGGAAGAACAGGCCCGCGTCCAGGCGGCCCAGGCCGTCGGTGCCGTCGGTGAAGGAGTAGCCCCGCCGCAGCAGGGCGGCCCCGCCGTTGCTGTCGGGGTGGGCGAGCCGGACGTGCGCGTCCGGCTTCATGGCCTTCAGGAACGGCTCGTCGTGCTCCTTCGCCCTGCCGACCGCGGCGCCCTCGGCCTTGTCCCGGCCGAAGACGTCCTCCTGCTCCCGCAGCGAGGTGCGGTCCCAGGTCTCGATGTTCATCCGGATCCGCCGGGCCACCAGGTACGAGCCGCCCGCGAGCCAGGAAGCGGCGGGAGCGAGGTCCTTCGGGGCCACCCACACGTGCCGGTCGAGGGCCGCGGTGTCGGTACCGGAGACGTTCCGGGTGCCGTCCTTGAAGCCCATCATGTTGCGCGGGGTCTGTTCCTCGGGGGTGGTCGAGGAGGTCTTCCCGAAGCCGAGTTGGGACCAGCGCACGGCCACCGTGCCGAAGCCGATCCGGGCGAGCTGCCGGATGGCGTGCACGGCGACCTGCGGGTCGTCGGCGCAGGCCTGGACGCACAGGTCCCCGCCGGAGCGGGCCGGGTCCAGGTTGTCCCCGGGGAACTTCTCCAGTTCCACCAGCCCTGCCGGGCGCCGTCCGTCCAGGCCGAACCGGTCCCGGGCGAACAGCGAGGGCCCGAAGCCGACGGTGAGGGTGAGCCGGGACGCCTTCAGTCCGAGGGCCTCGCCGGTGTCGTCGGGCGGGGCCTCGGGGAGACCGCCGACGGCCCCCTCGCCCACGGGCAGGCCCGCGGTCATTCGCTCGGCGGCGCGCGTCCACTCCCGGAGGAGGCGGACGAGTTCGGCGCGGTCCCGGGTCTTCACGTCGAAGGCGGCGAAGTGCAGCCGGTCCTGGACGGCGCTGGCGATCCCGGCCTGGTGGGCGCCGTGGAAGGGGACCGCGGCCCCCGTCAGCGCGGCCGGGGCCTGGTCGGTGCCGCGGCCGAGGACGGCGGCGGTGCCGCCCGCGGCGGCCGCGCCGAGGGCCAGCCCGGCCCCGCCCCAGCCCAGTACGGAGCGCCGGGAGGGCGCATCGGCGGGCGGGGCGGGCGCCGGGGCGTTCGGGTCCTCGGCGGGTGGGCCTTCGGGTGCTGCGGTCATGTCGGTGGTCCCCGTTCCGGCTACTTGACGACGGCGGCGGCGAGCTTGGAGAGGGGCTCGGCGAGGGCGTTGACCCCGTCGGAGAGTTCCTTGCGCTGGGGCTGCGGGACCTTGTCGTAGGAGACGAAGGCGAACGCGTCCTTGCCGGTGCGGTGCTCGTCCAGCAGGGCGAAGAGGGCGGCGAAGCGGGTGTCGAGCTGCTGGGCGAGGGCGGCGTCGTTCCTGCGGACCACTGGCTCCAGCAGGGTGTAGGCCTCGCGGGCGCCCTCGACGTTGGCCTGGAAGTCGACGAGGTCGGTGTGGCTGTAGCGCTCTTCCTCGCCGGTGACCTTGCCGGTGGCGACCTCGTCGAGGAGTTCCTTGGCGCCGTTGGCCATGGAGGTCGGGGTGATCTCGGCGCGGCCCACGCGCTTCTGCCAGTCGAGGAGGTCCTTGTCGAGGAGGTCGGCGAGTTCCTTCTCGCGGTCGCCGATCTTCTTGTCCTGCCAGAGGGCCTTCTCCAGGCGGTGCCAGCCGGTCCAGTCCTTCGCGGGGTCCTGACCGGCCTCCAGGCCGTCCTCGCGGACGTCGACCTTGGGGTCGATGTCGCCGAAGGACTCGGCCACCGGCTCGGTGCGCTCCCAGCCGACGCGGGAGGCGGCGTACGCCTTCTTCGCGCCTTCGACGTCACCGGCGCGGACCGCGTCGGTGAACGCCTTGACCAGGGGGAGGGTCTCGTCGGCCTGCCGCTGCACGTAGGTGCGGTAGCCGGCGACGGCGGCGTCCAGGGCGGGGGAGCGCTTGGCGACGGTGCCGCCGGTGGCCTTGACCTCCTGGCGGATGCCGTCGCCCTTCATGCCGGGCTTGCAGGCGATGGCGTAGTCGCCGGCCTTGATCTCGGCGGTGATGGTGGCCTTGGTGCCGGGGCCGATGTTCTCGCGCTCGGTGACGATCCTGTCGTCCGGGAAGAGGACGTAGACCTCGGTGACCTTGGAGCCCTTGTTCTCCACGGCCAGCCGCACGTGCCCGGCGGGGAACTCCGTCTTCGACACCTCGCAGGAGGTGTCCGTGGCGGTGATCCGGATCGCCCCGTCGCCGTCCGCGGCGCCCTTCTCGGCGCAGCCGGTGAGCGCGGTCAGGGCGGTCACGGCCGCCGTGGCGGTGACGACGGACAGGCGGACGGGGCGCATGGGGGCTCCTGGCGATGGGCACGGGCCTGCCCCGGACGGGGTCGGGCGGGAGGTGAGGCGGACCTAACTTAACCGAGGCTTACCTCAGGTCAATCCGGTCGTCCAGTGATCCGGCTCTCACCGTCCGCCCCCGGACACGGGCCCGTCACGGAGCCTCCATGACTGCCCCAACGTCCGGTCAAATGCGGGTCAAGGACGGGCTCCGGCGGCCTCGGCGGCGGCTTCGGCGGCGGTCCCGGCGGGGGCGGGCCCGGGCCGGAGCGGCACCACCAGCGGGGTCCCGGTCCGCGGGTGCGCGAGCACCTCCACGGGCTGCCGGTACACCCGGCTCAGCAGCTCCGCCCCGAGGACCTCGGCGGGCGGACCGGCCGCCGCGATCCGACCCTCGTGCAGGACCGCGATCCGGTCCGCGTGGGCGGCCGCCAGGCCCAGGTCGTGCAGGACCACCACGACCGCGTCCCCGGCGGCGGCCCGCTCGCGGCAGATCCGCAGCACCAGTTCCTGGTGGCGCAGGTCCAGGGCCGCGGTCGGTTCGTCGAGCAGCAGCAGTGCGGTCCGCTGGGCCAGGACCCGGGCCAGGGCCACCCGGGCCCGTTCGCCGCCGGACAGGGCCGCGTACGGCCGGCCCGCGAACCCGGTGGTCTCGGTGAGGGCCATGGCCTCGGCCACGGCCCGCTCGTCGGCCTCGGCCTGCGGGGTGCCCGCCCAGGGTGCCCGGCCCATCCGGACCACCTCGGCGACGGGGAACGGGAAGGACAACGGCGCGGACTGCGGCAGGACGGCCCGGCGCAGGGCCAGTTCCGGAGCGGTCCACTGGTTCGCCGGACGGTCGTGGATCCGCAGCTCCCCGGAGGCCGCCGGCAGGTCCGCGGCGAGCGCGGCGAGCAGGGTGGACTTCCCGGCGCCGTTCGGACCGACCAGGGCGAGGAGTTCACCCGCCCGGGCCCGCAGCGACACCCCGGCCAGCACCTCCCTGCCGCCGAGCCGCAGCCGCAGGTCGCGGGCCTCGGCCAGGACGGTGCCCGGGGAGGGTCGGGCGGTGGGGTCGGGTCCGTCGGCCCGTCCCATGAGGGCGGCGGCCAACCGCCGCCGGCCCCGCAGCAGTGTGGTGTTCACGCCCAGCCTCCCTGCTTGCGACGGGTCCGACGGAGCAGCCAGAAGAAGAAGGGGCTGCCGAACAGCGCGGTGAGCACGCCCAGCGGGAGCTCCGCGGGCGGGGCGATGGTCCGGGCGGCCAGGTCGCCCGCGAGCAGCACCACGGCCCCGCCCAGGGCGCTGCCCGGGATCAGGAACCGGTGCCCGGGCCCGTGGGCCATCCGCAGCAGGTGCGGCACGAGCAGCCCGACGAAGGTGATGACCCCGGCGACGGCCACGGCCGCGGCGGTGAGCAGGGCCACCAGCAGGATCAGGGCGCGGCGCGTCTTCTCCACCTCCACGCCCAGGTGCCGGGCGGGCCGTTCGCCGAGGGCGAGGAGGTCCAGGCGGCGGGCGTACAGCGGGGCGACGAGCAGCGCGGCGAGGGCGCAGGGCAGGACGGCCAGCACCTTGGGCCAGGTGGCCTGGGCGAGGGAGCCGAGCTGCCAGAAGGTGATCTGGGTGAGCTGGGCGTTGTCGGCGAAGAAGAGGAAGAGCCCGATGAGGGCGCCCGCGAAGGCGTTCACGGCGATGCCGGTGAGGATCAGGGTGACCACCTCGGTCTTCCCGCCGGAGCGGGAGAGGAGGTAGACGAGGGAGACGGTGGCCAGTCCGGCGGTGAAGGCGCAGACGGTGACGGTCCAGTTCCCGAGGAAGCTCAGGCCGAGGGCGATGGCGGCGACCGCGCCGACGGCGGCGCCCGCGGAGATGCCGATGACGCCCGGTTCGGCGAGCGGGTTGCCGAACACGCCCTGCATCAGGGCGCCCGCGCAGCCCAGGGCCGCGCCGACGGTGACGGCGAGGACCAGCCGGGGCAGCCGGACGTTCCACAGCACGCTCTCGGCGGTGCGGTCGAGCGGGGCGCCGCCGAGGCTGAGGCGGTGCAGGGCGGAGGTCAGGATGTCGCCGGCGGGGATCCGGTAGGCGCCCAGCCCGGCGGAGAGCAGGGCCAGCCCGATCAGGGCCAGGGTCAGGGCGAGCAGCGGCCACAGGGCGCGGCGCCCGGTGCGGGGCACGGGTGGGGGCGCGGCGGCTCCGGTGTCGTCGGTGGCGGTTCCGGTGGTGGTTCCGGCGGCGGGGGAGCCCTCCCGGGCGGGGCCGGTGGCGACGGCACCGCCCGGGAGGGGGGTCTCGGTGGCGGGGGCGCCGGTGGTGGTCGGCGTCGGGCCGGTGGGGGCGAGGTCGGGTGCGGTCACCGGTCACCTCCCGGTGGGGCGGTGCAGCTGGGCGATGATCTTCTTGAGCACCTGGTCGGTGCGGGGCCCGTAGTTGAGGAGGACCCCGTCGTCCACGGTGACCACCCGGCGGTCGCGGCCCGCCGGGGTCTGGGCCACGCCGGGCAGGGCGGCCAGTCCCTCGACCCCGCCGACGGAGTCCAGCCCCTTGGACATCACGAGCAGGGCGTCGGGAGCGGCGGCCGCCAGGGCCTCGCTGGTGAGCGGGGTGAAGTCCTTGGTGAGTCCGGACTCCTTGCCGGCGTCCACGGCGCCCGCCGCCTCCAGGAGGGAGGAGGCGCCGGAGTCCCGGCCGCCGATCAGGTACACGGAGGCGGAGCCGCGCAGGTAGAGGAAGGCGACCCGGGGGCGGTGGCCCGCGGCGGCGGCCGGGATGCCGGCGCGGGCGGCCCCGATCCGTTCGGCGGTGCGGGCGTTGAGGCGTTCGCCGGCCTCCGGCACGCCGAGGGCGGCGGCCACGGCGGTGATCCGGCGGGCCACGTCGTCGAGGGACTTCGCCGGGGGGACGACGAGCACCGGTACGCCCGCGTCCCGGATCTGCCGGACCGCTTCGGCGGGGCCGGTGGTGGTCTCGGCGAGGACGAGAGTGGGCCGCAGGGAGAGCACGCTCTCGGCGGACACGTCGTGGGCGCGGGTCACCACCGGCAGCTTCGCGGCCTGTTCGAAGGTGGCGGTGATGTCGCGGGCGACTACCTTCGGGCCCAGGCCCAGGGTGTGGACGATCTCGTTGAGGCCGCCGGAGAGCGGGACGAGTCGGTCCGCGGAGGCGATCGTGACCCGGGTGCCGCCGTCCCCGGTGACCGTCACGGGGAGGGCCGGTACGGGGGCGGGGCTCAGGGGCTCCACCCGGTCGGGCGCGGCCGCGGTCCGGTCCGGTCCGGCGGTGCCGGCGGGCTGTCCGGGGCTGCCGCAGCCGGTCATGACCGTGACCAGGGTGAGCAGGGTGGCCAGGGCAACGGCCGGGCGGGGCAGGCGGGTTGGGCGCGCGGCCGGGGGCACGGGGCACCGTCCTTCAACTGGTTCGAGTTCCGTGGCGGCGGGGGTTCCGTACCCGGCCAGGGGTAGCTTAGGTTAGCCTAACCTCAGTTTCCAGGCCTCGGAGGGGAGCTCTCATGTCCGCACGCCCTGCCCGTGCGCTCACCGTCGCGCTGTTGGCGGCTCTGTTGGGCGCCCTGCTCCCGGCGGCCGCCGCGGCCGCCGCGGAGCGGTCCGTGCGCGGCGGGCGGCTGGACTGGGGACTCAAGTCCTCCTTCCAGAGTTACGTCACCGGCCCCGTGGCGAAAGGCTCTTTCCGGCTGAAGGGCGGAGCCGCCACCGCCGGCGGCAGCCTCTTCCGCTTCCATTCCGCCACCGGCACCTACGACCCCGCCACGGGCGCCTTCCGGGCCGCCTTCAGCGGCGGGGTCCGGTTCCGCGGTCACGAACGCCCCGACGGCACCCACGAGCTCGACCTCACGGTGAGCCGCCCGGTGGTCCGCGTCCAGGGCGGTCGGGGCACCCTGTACGCGGACATGGCGAGCCGGGCCAAGGGCGCCTCCGCGGTCACCGTGACCGCCGGGGTCCCGCTGGCCGAACTCTCCCTGTCCGGGATCGACATGCGCGGGGCCGGCAGCCCGCTGGTGCTCGACGGCGTGCCCGCCGTGCTCACCGCCCAGGGCGCCCGCGCCTTCGCCGGCTACTACCCGGCCGGGACCCGCCTGGACCCGGTCAGCCTCTCCGTGGACGTGGTGGCGGCCCCGGCCCGGCCCTCCGCCCGGCCCAGTGTCACCGCCACCCCCGCCGCCAAGCCCCCGACGGGCGGCGCCCTCAGCGACGGCGCGGTCGACTGGGGCGTGCGCCGCACCTTCCGTGAGTACGTCTCCGGCCCCGTCGGCCAAGGGCGGTGGGAGCTCACCGACGGCGCCCAGGACGGTGGGGCGGTCTTCCGCTTCCCCTCCGGAAAGGGCACCTGGGAACCGAACGGCGGCGCCCTGCGCGCCGAGTTCGCCGGCACCCTCCGCTTCACCGGCGCCCATCTCGACCTGGCCTTCTCGAAGGTGACCGTGACCGTCGCGGGCGGCAAGGGCACCCTGCTGGCCGACGTCACCGCCAAGGGCGCCACCCGCAGGGCCGTGCCCGTGGTGGAGTTCGAGGCCGCCGGGCTCACCGCGAAGGACGGGCTCGCCGTCCTGACCGAGGCCCCCGCCCGGCTCGCCCAGGGCGGTGCCCTCGCCTTCGGCTCCATGTACCGGGCCGGCACCGAGATGGACCCGGTCTCCCTGGCCGTCGCCCTCCGCCCGGAGGCGCGCCTGCCCGCCCTGCCCGACCTCGGCAGCACCGCGAGCCCCGGCGCCGCGCCCCCCGCGACCCGGGACCCGAAGGCGCCCGCCGCGGCGAGCCCGGCCCCCGCGGCCGCGGCCTCCGAGGCGGGGCCCGGCACCGGGCTCCGGATCGCCATCGGCCTCGGAGCGCTCCTGCTCGCGGCCCTGACCGTCCTCGGAATCCGTTTCGCCAAGGCCCGCCGCACCCCGGCCGGCTGATCCCCCGACGGGTCCGCACCCCCGGGACCCGTCCCCGAGGCCCGACCCCCGGGCTCGGACCGCCCTCCGGCGGACCGTGCCCGGACCCCCTGTCACCTCCGTCCTCTTTCTCCTCGCGCTCCGGCCTCCGGGCCGCGCCTCACCCCCAGGAGTCTCCTGTCATGTCCACGCCCAATTTCCGTACCCTGGCCGTGGCGGCCGCCGCGCTCACCGCGGCCGCGCTCGGTGCGGTCACCCTCGGCGTCCCGGCCCAGGCCGCCCCGGCCGCCGCCGCCCAGGGCGCCCCCGCCGCGCAGCCCCCGATCAAGGTCGGCGACGGCACCCTCGACTGGGGCGTGGTCAAGCGCTACCGCGACTACGTCACGGGCATGGCGCAGGGCACCATCACGGTGGCCCAGGGCGCCAAGAAGAACGCCGACGGCACCTTCCGCTTCGTCTCCGCCACCGGCCAGTACGACCCGGTCAAGCACGTCGTGACCACGGCCTTCAAGGGCAGCGTCACCTTCGCCTCCACGGCCCACGGCTTCGAGGTCAAGCTGACCGACTTCCGCTTCGACAGCGGCGCCAAGCGGCTCACCGCCGACGTCACCAAGAACGGCACCACCACCCAGGACGTGCCCCTGGCCGACGTGGCCGTGACCGGCCCCTCCCTGGAGAAGCTCCCCACCACCCTCACCAAGCAGGCCGCGGAACAGCTCGGCGGCCCCTACGAGGGCATCGCGGGCGACCCCCTGACGGTGGCCCTGAAGTTCGACGCCACCCGCCCCACGCCCACCCCGACCCCCACCGTCAAGCCGACCCCCACGGCCAAGCCCACCCCCACCGCCAAGCCCACGCCGAAGCCGACGCCCACCGCGTCCAAGCCCCCGGTGAACCCCACCCCGACCCCGACCTCCACCACGGGCACCTCCCGGAAGATCGTCGACGGCAAGCTCACCTGGGGCGTGAAGGAGTCCTTCCGCCGCTACGTGCTCTCCGGCGGGACCATCACCCCCTCGAAGGGCGCCGCCAAGAGCGGTCAGACCTACGCCTTCACCAAGGGCACCGGCACCCTCGACACCAAGGCGAAGAAGCTCAACGCCTCGGTGAGCGGCAGCCTCCGCTTCCAGTACCCGGCGCACCGCCTGGACATGACCTTCGGCACGGTCCGCGTCAACACCAGCGGCAAGACCGGCACGCTCGTCCTCAACGTGAAGACCGCCGCGGGCCTGAAGAAGAACGTCTCCTTCGCCACGCTCGACCTCTCCCGCGCCTCCTACACCCCCAAGAACGGCGTGCTCACCCTGAAGTCGGTGCCCGCCGTCTTCACGGCGGCCGGCGCGGCCGTCTTCGCCAACGACACCACCGGCTCCCCCTACCGCAAGGGCGACGCCCTCGACCCGGTGACCCTGGCCGTCTCCGTGGACTCCGGCGCCTCCCTGCCCACGACCACCGGCGGCGGCTCCACGGGTGGCGGTACGGCCGGTTCCGGCACCGCGGGCGGCGGGATCGCCGGCGGCGGCACGGCGGGCGGCGGCACCGCGGGCGGCTCCTCCGCCGGGGTCGCGGGCGGCGGCGCCCTGGCGGCCACCGGCGCCGAACTGGCGGCCGGTCCGCTGCTGACCGCCTCCGGCGCGATCATCGCCGCGGGCGGGGCCGTGGTGTTCGCGGCCCGCAAGCGGCGTCCCGCGGCCGGCTGACCCCACCGGGCCGCCCGTGCTTCAATGCCCGCGTGAACGATCTCGACGTGCTCAAGGTGTTCTGCGCGGGCGACGGGCGACACGGCAACCTGCTCGGCGTCGTGCGCGACGGCCGGACCCACCCGGACCCCGAGTCCCGGCAGGCCCTGGCCGTCGCACTCGGCTTCAGCGAGACGGTGTTCGTCGACGACCCCGAACGCGGTGTCGTCGACATCCACACCCCCGGCGCGGTCATGCCCTTCGCCGGGCACCCGCTGGTCGGCGTGGCCTGGTTGCTCGACATCGAGGAGCTGAACCCGCCCGCGGGCGAGGTCTGGGCCCGCGACGACGGGGAGTTCACCTGGATCACCGTCCGCCCCGAATGGGTCACCGGCAAGCGGACCGAGCAGTACGCGAGCCCCGCCGAGGTGGAGGCGCTGCCCGCCCCGCCGCCCGGCGAGGGCTGGCTGTACGCCTGGGCCTGGGAGGACGAGGCCGCGGGCCGCGTCCGGGCCCGCGGCTTCCCGCGCCGGCACGGCTGCGGGGGGAGCTGTCCCGAGGGCTCCGGCCCCTGCCCCCTCTCGCCCGTCACCGAGGACGAGGCCACCGGCTCGGCGGCCCTGCTGCTCACCGCGGAACTGGGCCGCGCCCTGAACATCACCCAGGGCGCCGGCTCGCAGATCCTCACCGCCCCCGGACCGGACGGCACCGTCGAGATCGGCGGCCGGGTCCGCTTCGCCCCCGACCGGGCGCACCTGACCCTGGCGGCCGGCCATTCGGCCTGAGGCCGCGGGCGCCCGCGCGACGGCGGCCGCACGCGGCCGTCCCGCATCACCGGCGCCCCGCCCGCGGGCGCCCGCGGGCCGCCGTCCCGCGCGGACGGGCCCCGAACGACCGCGGCCCGTCCGGTCCCGGTACCCCCGAAAGGGGCCGGGACCGGACGGGCCGGTTCGCGAGGGGTGCGCGGCGCGGGCGGGCCGGGACGCTCAGGCGGACAGCGGGAACTGCTCGCCCAGCTCCCGGAAGACCGCGCCGTTGAAGTCGAAGGCCCGCTTGCACTCGTCCACGATCCGCTGCTTCTCCAGGTCGTCCACCGGGAGGGAGTCGAGCAGTTCGCGGTACTCGCGCTTGAACGCGGCCGGGTTGCCGACCTGCTCGAACACGTAGAAGCGGACGCCGTCGCCCTTGCGGGCGAAGCCCCAGGTGCGCTCGGCGCGGTCCCGGATGATCTGGCCGCCGGAGAGGTCGCCCAGGTAGCGGGTGTAGTGGTGGGCCACGTACCCGCCCGGCCACTCGGCCGCGCAGTGCGCCACCCGGTCCGCGTAGGCGCGGGTCGCCGGCAGGGCCGTGGCGGTCTCCCGCCAGTCCGGCCCGCGCAGGTGGGCCAGGTCGCGCTCCAGCTCGGCCACGCGCATCAGCTCGGGCTGGATGAAGGGGCCGGCCACCGGGTCCTCCCGCAGGGCCGTCGCCCCGTCCTCCAGCGCCCGGTACACGAACCACAGCTGCTCGGTGTAGCGGGCGTAGGCGTCCACTCCGAGTCTGCCGCCGAGCAGGTCCGACATGAAGGCCGAGGTCTCGGCTTCGGTGTGCTGCTCGTGCGAGGCGACGCGGATGACCGTAGAGAAGGCGTCCAAGGCGGACCTCCAGAGGACCGGACGGAAAAGGGGGCGGGGGAGCCGGCCGGGGCCGCTCTCGCCCGATCTTCCTACTTAGGCTTACCTAAGTCAATCTGTTCCCGACAACTTGTCGGCAACTCTCCTCACGAGTCTTCCCCGCACGACCGCGCCCCATGCCTCCCGTCTCGGAACGGGAGCGCACGGGGCGCGGGGGGTCGGGGGCGGCGGGTCGGAACGGGCGGGGTCCCGGGCCCGGGACGGGGGTCAGGGCAGGGTCAGGATCTCCGCCCCGGTGTCCGTCACGACCAGCGTGTGCTCGAACTGCGCGGTCCGCTTCCGGTCCTTCGTGACGACGGTCCAGCCGTCCGCCCACATGTCGTACTCGTGGGTGCCCAGGGTCAGCATCGGCTCGATGGTGAAGGTCATCCCCGGCTGGATCACGGTGGTCGCGTGCGGGCTGTCGTAGTGCGGGATGATCAGCCCGGAGTGGAAGGACGAGTTGATCCCGTGCCCGGTGAAGTCCCGGACCACCCCGTAGCCGAAGCGCTTGGCGTACGACTCGATGACCCGACCGATGATGTTGATCTGACGGCCCGGCTTCACCGCCTTGATCGCGCGCGCCAGGGACTCCCGGGTCCGCTCCACCAGCAGCCGCGACTCCTCGTCCACCTCGCCGCACAGGTAGGTGGCGTTGTTGTCGCCGTGCACGCCGCCGATGTAGGCGGTCACGTCCAAGTTGACGATGTCCCCGTCCCGCAGCACCGTCGAATCGGGGATGCCGTGACAGATGACCTCGTTCACCGAGGTGCACAGGGACTTGGGGAAGCCCCGGTAGCCGAGCGTCGAGGGGTACGCGCCGTGGTCGCACATGTACTCGTGCGCGACGCGGTCCAACTCGTCGGTGGTCACGCCGGGGGCGATCAGCTCGGCGGCCTCCGCCATGGCCCGGGCGGCGATCCCGCCGGCGAGGCGCATCGCCTCGATCGTCTCGGCCGACTGCACCTCGGGCCCGGTGTACGGGGCGGGGGCGGGCTTGCCCACGTACTCGGGGCGCCGGATCCTGCCGGGAACGGAACGGTGGGGGGAGAGCTCCCCTGGAACGAGCAGCGACTGGCCAGACATGCATGCGAGTGTATCCAGCGGGGATCGGGCAGCATGGCGGCAAAGAGAGGAGCCGCGATGGCCCTGTTCAAGAAGCGCCAGGAAGGCAAGCCGGGCGAGTGGTACTACTGCCTGGTCCACAAGAAGGTCGAGGAGGGGCCCGAGTGCCCCGCCAAGGACCGCTTCGGCCCCTACGGCACCCCCGAGGAGGCCCGCCACGCCATGGAGACCGCCCAGGAGCGGAACCTGGAGTGGGACACCGACCCCAAGTGGCACGACAAGCGCTCCGGGGACGGCGAGGGGGAGAACGCGACCTGAGGGCGCCCGGGCCCACGGCCCCGGGGCCGTACGGCTCCCGCCCCGGGTCGGTCCCGGCGGCGGCCCGCGAGTCGGGCCGCCACCGGCCCCGACCCGGGCCGTCCGGCACCGTCCGGCGCGGCCCCCGACGGGGCGTTCCCGCTACCAGCGGCCCGGCGGCGGGGCGGTCAGCTGGTCGGCGAGCCGGGCCAGCCGGTCCCGGAACCGGCGCGGGGCGCGCGGCGCGGTCGGCCCGTTCTCCCCGGCCGCCGCGCTCACCAGGTGCTGCACGGTGTCCAGGTCCGGCCCTTCCGCGGGCGGCACCGACAGGGCCTCGTGGGCCAGCAGCCCCAGCTCCCGGTCCCCGCCGTCCAGCGACAGCACCCGCGCCCCGGCCCGCCGCGCGTCGTGCACCCGCTCCAGCAGCCCCGCCCCCGGCTCTCGCGGGGACACCACCAGCACGGTCTCCCCGCGCCGCGCGGCCTCCAGCCGCCCCAGCCCCACCGACAGGTGCGCCGGGTCCCCGGGCCGCACCCGGTGCCGCACCAGCGTCGGCGCCAGCTCCGGCAGCCCCGACCAGGCCGCCTCGTCCACCAGGTGCGCCGCCAGGTGCCAGGGCTCGTACCCCTCACCGCCCACCAACAGCAGCCCGCCCCCGGCCGGCAGCACCGAGGACCGCAGACCGCCCGCGAACCGGCGGACCTCCCCCGGCCACTCCGTACCGGCGAGCACCTCGCGCAACAGCGCCACCCTGACCGCGTCCATCCCGGCATCCTGCCGCCCCCGCGCCCCGCCCGGGCCGACTCGCCGCGTCCTCACCCGTTCGGCCTCGCCTACCCGGCAGTACCCTCGCCCCCATGACCTCCACAGACAGCGCGCAGAACAAGACGGCCCGGGACCCCTGGGAGCTGCCCGACGTCTCCGGCCTCGTGGTCGGCGTCCTCGGCGGCACCGGGGACCAGGGCCGCGGCCTCGCCTACCGCCTCGCCCGCGCCGGCCAGAAGGTGATCATCGGCTCCCGGGCCGCCGACCGCGCCGAGTCCGCCGCGGCCGAACTCGGCCTCGGCGTCGAGGGCGCCGACAACGCCGAGTGCGCCCGCCGCAGCGACATCGTCATCATCGCCGTGCCCTGGGACGGGCACGCCAAGACCCTCGAAGCCCTCCGCGAGGAGCTCGCCGGCAAGCTCGTCATCGACTGCGTCAACCCGCTCGGCTTCGACAAGCAGGGCGCCTACGCCCTCAAGCCGGAGGAGGGCAGCGCCGCCCAGCAGGCCGCCGCCCTGCTCCCCGACTCCCGGGTCACCGCCGCCTTCCACCACCTGTCGGCCGTCCTCCTCCAGGACGAGACCCTCGAAGAGATCGACACCGACGTGATGGTGCTCGGCGAGTCCCGCGCCGACACCGACCTCGTCCAGGCCCTCGCCGCCCGGATCCCCGGCATGCGCGGGGTCTTCGCGGGCCGCCTGCGCAACGCCCACCAGGTGGAGTCCCTCGTCGCCAACCTGATCTCGGTCAACCGCCGTTACAAGGCCCACGCCGGCCTGCGGGTCACCGACGTCTGACCCCGCCGCCCGACCGCCGCACCCCCTGCCCGGCCGTTCCCGCGCCGGGCCGGGGCCCGGCACCCCGCCGGGCCCCCGGACCCGCCCGCCCCGGGCCCCCGGACCCCGGCCGCGGTGACCTCCGCACTCCGTGGGCCCCCGGACCCGGGGCCTTTACGGGACCACTGCGGGCCATGGGGGACACTGGTCGGGCACTACCCCGCAGTACCCCGACCACAGCCCGCCCGCTAGGAGCTTCCCCCCATGCCCCGCCTCGCCCTGTTCGCCCTTGCCGTCTGCGTCCTCGCCGTGGCCGCCGCCGTGGTCGCCTTCGTCGAGGGAAGCTTCCTCGGGATCATCTGGGTGCTGCTCGCCGGGCTCTCCTCGAACATGGCGTGGTTCTACCTCCGCAAGGCGAAGCTCGAAAAGCAGGCCGCCACCCGCAACCCCTCCGGCGCCTGACCCCCGGCCCCCGGGCCGCCCCCGGCCGCTCGCCCCGTTCCCGGGGTCAGCGCAGGGCGGCTTCGCAGAGGGGGGCCGTGTCCTGCCAGAACCGGTACAGCTCGCGGCCGCAGGCGGCCTCCAGGTCCGTGACGCCGAGACCGTCCAGCAGGGCGTACACGAAGTCGAAGAAGGCCCTGTTCACCTCCGGGATGAACAGCACCACGAACACCGCCAGCAGGCCGAACGGGGCGTACGGCTCGATCTGCCGGCGCACCCCGGGGGACAGCCACGGCTCGATGATCCCGTAGCCGTCCAGGCCCGGCACCGGCAGGAAGTTCAGCAGGGCCGCCGTCACCTGGAGCAGCGCCAGGAAGGCCAGCGCGAACCGGAAGGCCATCGGCACCCCGTCCAGCGCGCCCAGCCAGAACGGCGCCGTGCACACCACCGCGAACAGGACGTTCGTCAGCGGGCCCGCCGCCGACACCACGCTGTGCCGCCACCGCCCCGGGATCCGACCCCGCTCGATGAACACCGCACCGCCCGGCAACCCGATCCCACCCATGATCACGAAGGCGACCGGCAACACGATGCTCAGCAGGGCGTGCGTGTACTTCAGCGGATTCAGCGTCAGGTAGCCCTTCGCGCCGACCGTGAAGTCCCCGCCGTGCAGCGCCGTCCGGGCGTGCGCGTACTCGTGCAGGCACAGCGACACCACCCACGCCGAGGTCACGAACAGGAACACCGCGAACCCGGTGCTCGACGCGAACTCCGTCCACACCGCCCACCCGGTGACCGCCATGACCGCGGCGATGCCCAGGAACACCGGGCTGACGCGACGCTCCGCGGTACCCGTCCGATCAGCTGCCATGGCCCGAACCTACCGCGCTCCGCTCGCTCCGGCGGGCTCCGGGGACAATGGTCCGGTGCGTTACGCGATCCTCGGCCCCGCCCACGTCCTCCGCGAGGACGGCACCCCCGTCCCCCTCGGCGGTGCCCGTCTGCGCGCCCTGCTGTCCGCGCTCGCCGCCCGGCCCGGCCGGCTGCTGCCCGCGGACCTGCTCGTGGCCGAGATCTGGGCCGACCGGCCGCCCGCCGACGCCCCCGCCGCCCTCCAGGCCCTCGTCGGCCGGCTGCGCCGGGCCGTCGGACACCCCGCCGTCGAGTCCGTCGCGGGCGGCTACCGCCTCGCCGCCGGCCCGGAGGACGTCGACGCCCACCGCTTCGAACGGGCCGCCGCCCGCGCCGCCCGCGACCTCGCCGAGGGCCGGCCCGAGGAGGCCGTCCACGGCTACACCGAAGCCCTCGGACTCTGGCGCGGCCCCGCCCTCGCCGACCTCCCCGAGCCCGGCGCCGAGGCCGCCCGCTGGGAAGCCCTCCGCCAGGACGCCCGCCGCGGCCGCCTCGCCGCCCTCCTCGCCGCCGGCCGCGCCGCCGAAGCCCTCCCCGAACTGGCCTCCCGGTGCGCCGAATTCCCCCTGGACGAGGCCCTGCACGCCCTCCACATCCGAGCCCTGCGCGACGCGAGCCGCCCCGCCGAGGCCCTCGCCGCCTACGAACGCGTCCGCCACGAGCTCGCCGACCGGCTCGGCACCGACCCGGGCCCGGCCCTGCGCGCCCTCCACGCCGAACTCCTCGCCCCCGGCCCCGCCGCCCCACCGGCCCCGCTCCCGGCCGCCCCCGCGCCCCCCGCCCCGCCCGGCCGCCCCGGCAACCTCCGCGCCCGCCTCACCACCTTCGTCGGCCGCGAGACCGACATCGCCGCCATCGGGGCCGACCTCCGGCACTCCCGGCTGGTGACCCTCCTCGGCCCCGGCGGCGCCGGCAAGACCCGCCTCTCCCAGGAAGCCGCCGAACAACAGGGCGACGCCGACTGGCCCGACGGGGTCTGGCTGGTCGAACTGGCCCCCGTCGACGACCCCGAGGACGTGCCCGAGGCCGTCCTCGCCGCCCTCGGCGTCCGCGAGAGCGCCCGCCGCGGCGCCGCCGAGGAACTGCGCGCCCTCACCGAACGGCACGGGGACGACCCCCTCCTCCGCCTCGCCGAGTACTGCGCGGGCCGCCGCGTGCTCCTCCTCCTCGACAACTGCGAACACGTCATCGCCGCCGCCGCCTGGCTCGCCGCCGAACTCCTCGCCCGCTGCCCCGGCGTCCGGATCCTCGCCACCAGCCGCGAACCGCTCGGCGTCCCCGGCGAGACCCTCCGCCCCGTGGAACCCCTCCCCGACCGGATGGCCCTGCGCCTCTTCGGCGACCGCGCCGCCGCCGCCCGCCCCGGCTTCACCGTGGACGCCGACCCGGAGACCGCCGCGGCCGCCGCCGAGATCTGCCGCCGCCTCGACGGACTGCCCCTGGCCATCGAACTGGCCGCCGCCCGGCTCCGGATGATGACCCCGCGCCAGATCGCCGACCGCCTCGACGACCGCTTCCGGCTCCTCACCGGCGGCAGCCGCACCGTACGGCCCCGACAACAGACCCTGCGCGCCGTCGTCGACTGGTCCTGGGACCTCCTCGACGACGCCGAACGGGCCGTGCTCCGACGCCTGTCGGTGTTCGCGGGCGGCTGCGGCCTGGCCGCCGCCGAATCCGTCTGCGCCGACGACCCCACCGGCGCGGCCGCTCCCGAGCACCCTGACACGGCCACCGCCGACACCGACCGGCTCGACCCGCTCGACGTCCCCGGGATCCTCGGCTCCCTCGTCGACAAGTCCCTGGTCGTCGCCACCGAGGACACGACCGGCGAGATGCGCTACCGCCTCCTGGAGACCGTGGGCGAGTACGCCGCCGAACGCCTCGGCGCCATCCCCGGCGACCGCGCCGCCACCGAGGCCCGCCACCTCGTCCACTACCGCGAACTGGCCCGCCGCACCGGCCCCCTGCTGCGCGGCCGCACCCAACGCGCCGCCGCCGCCCTCATCAAGACCGAGTACGAGAACCTCCGCACCGCCCTGCGCCGGGCCGGCGCCGCCCGCGCCGAGCACGAGGTGATCTGCCTGGTCCACTCGCTCGTCTGGTACTGGCACATGTACGACCTCCGCACCGAGTCCCGGCACTGGTCCGGACTGGCCGCCGACCTCGGACCCGACCCCTTCGCCGCCCCCGTCCGCCCCGCCCCGCCCGTCACCGGACGCGTCGTGGACACCCCGCCGCCCTACACCGGGGAACTCCTCACCGAGGGCCGGCGCGGCATCCGCATGATCCAACTCGCCTCCCGGGACCAGACCGACATCGACTGGGGATCCCCCGAGGCCCGCGCCCAGGTCGCGGGGATCGTCGCCGCCTACCGCCCCGGCCTGCCCCAGACCTGCCACAACCCCGGCAGCCTGTGGATCTACGCCGTCATGATCGCCGGGGACGCGGCACTGCTCCGGGAGACCATCGACGCCACCGTCACCACCTGCCGGGAACTCGGACACACCTGGGAACTGGCCTCCGCCCTCCAGCTCCGCGCCAACGTCCTCGCCAACCGCGCCGACTGGGCCGGCAACGCCGCCCGCGACGCCGAGGAGAGCCTCGACCTCTTCCGCGGCCTCGGCGACGACTGGGGCTGCGCCGAAGCCCTCTCCGCCCGCGGCGAATCCCTCGAACGGCAGGGCGAGTGGGCCCGCGCCGCCGAGGACTTCCGCGGCGCCATCGAGTACGCCCGCAGGCTCGGCGCGGAGGCCCAGGTCACCGTCCTGCGGGTGCGCCTCGCCGGGGTCCTCGGCGAGCTGACCCCCGCCGACCAGACCGAGGCGGAGGAGATCCTCCGGGAGGTCGTCGCCTCCTTCCACACCTTCACCAACGAGGCCACCCCCGCCGCCCGCATGTTCCTCGCCATGCGGATGGCCCGCACCGGCCGCACCGAGGAGGGCCGCGCCCAGCTGACGGCCCTCCGCGAGGAGTTCTCCTTCGGCGCCTACGGCGTCTTCGACGGCTTCCTCCTGGGCACCGAGGCGCTCCTCGACAACATCGACGGGGCCCACGAGGACGCCCTGAAGGCCCTCCGGCAGGCCCTGGCCGTCGTCGGTGACCCCCTCACCCAGATGGTGGCCCCGCACATGGGAGCCGTGTACCTGATGACCGCCGCGGGGGCCCTCGCCGGCCTCGGCGGCCCCGACCGGGCCCGGACCGCCGCCCGCCTGCTGGGCGCGTACGCGGCCCTGCTGCCCGAGGGCCACCAGCCGCCGACCATCGAACGGGAGGCCCGGGACCGTGCCGAGGAACTGGCCCGCGCCGCGCTCGGCGCGGCCGCCTTCGAGGCCGGGTACGCCGAAGGCGGCGGCCTCTCCCTGGAAGAGGCCACCGCCCTCGTCTGACCGGCCGTGCCGGGACACCGCCCCGGCCCCGCTCAGGTCTTGTTGCGGAACTTGCGGACCGCCAGCGGCGCCGTGACCGCCGTGATGCCCACCGACCAGATCAGGGTGACCAGGACGGAGTGCCCCACCGGGCCCGTGCCGTTGAGCAGGTGTCGGGCCGCGTCGGCCAGCGTGGAGAGCGGGTTGTAGTCCGTGAAGGACTGCAGCCAGCCCGGCATCGTGCTGGTCGGCGCGAAGATCGAGCTGCCGAACTGGAGCGGCATCAGCACCAGCATCGCCATGCCCTGCACGGCCTGCGGGGTCTTCATGGTCAGACCCAGCAGGATGAAGATCCACATCAGTGAGGCGCCGAAGACCATCGACAGGCCGATGGAGGCCAGCAGGGCCGGTACCGAGTGCACCGACAGGCCCAGCAGGAAGCCCATGCCCAGGAGGATGGCGGTGGCCACGACCATCCGGCCCATCTCGACCACGATCTTCGCGATGAGCACCGAGGAGCGGGCGATCGGCATGGACCGGAAGCGGTCCATGACGCCCTTCTTGAAGTCGTCGTTGACGCCGGTGCCCACGCCCATGGCGATGTTCATGCCCATCATGGCCATCAGGCCCGGCACCACGTAGTTCACGTAGGTGTCCTGGTTGCCCTTGCCGGAGATCGCGCCGCCGAAGACGAACACGAACAGCAGCACGAAGATGATCGGCATCAGGACGGCGTCGAACATCGACTCCGGGTCCTGCTTGATCTGGAGGGCGTTGCGCCGGACCAGCGCGCCGATGTGCCGCAGGTGTCCGCGCAGCGGGATCCGGGTGTCGGCCGCGGCCCGGACCGGGGCACCGGACGCCGGGGCACCGGTACCGCGGGTGGGAGCGGACTGCGTGGTCGTGCTCATGCGGCGACCTCCTCGGGGGCGTCGGTGACGGGGGGCAGTTCGGCGTCGGCGGTCTTGTGGCCGGTGATGGCCAGGAACACTTCGTCGAGGCTGGGCAGGTAGGTGCCGAGGTCGGCGACGGCGTACCCGCGGGCGGCCAGCAGGCCCACCACCGCGGTCAGCTGCTCGTCGCTGAGGATCGGCACCAGCAGCGCGCCCTCGTCGGGCACGGCCTGGGTGCCGGAGACCCCGTCCAGACCGGCCTCGGCCAGGGCGCGGGCCATGCCCGGCACCACCGACGGGTCCACCGGCCGCACCCGCAGGGTGCGCCCGCCGACCCGGGCCTTGAGGTCGTCCACCTTGCCGTTGGCGATGACCTTGCCGCGGTCGATGACCGTCAGCTCGCTCGCCAGCTGCTCGGCCTCCTCCATGTACTGGGTGGTCAGCAGCACGGTCACGCCCTCGGCGACCATCCGCTGCACCTCGTCCCAGACCTCGTTGCGGGTCCGCGGGTCCAGGCCGGTGGTGGGCTCGTCCAGGTAGAGCACCGCCGGCCGGCCGATCATCGAGGCGGCCAGGTCGAGCCGACGGCGCATGCCGCCGGAGTACTGCATCGCGGGACGGGCGGCGGCCTCCGTGAGGGAGAAGCGCTCCAGCATCTCGTCCGCGCGCTGGCGGGCGTCCCTGCGGGACAGGTCCAGCAGCCGGCCGATCATGTACAGGTTCTCCCAGCCGGACAGCTTCTCGTCCACCGAGGCGTACTGCCCGGTGAGGCCGATCGTGCGGCGCAGCTGGCGGGGCTGGGCCACCACGTCGTAGCCGGCGACCCGGGCGGTGCCCGCGTCCGGGACGATCAGGGTGGACAGGCAGCGCACCAGGGTGGTCTTGCCCGCGCCGTTGGGGCCGAGGACACCGAGCACGGTGCCCTCCCGGACGTCCAGGTCCACGCCGTCCAGTGCTTTGGTCTCGCCGTAGTGCTTGACCAGTCCCCGCACCTCCACGGCCAGCGGGCCGCTTCCGGGGTTCTTGTCGATTCGCGTCATGCCCCCTAGGAGAGCAGGTGCCACCGACAACGCCCCGACAGGCCGCCGACAGCACCCCCGCCGCCCGGCCCCCGCGCTGTCGGCGGCACGTCGGTGACCTGCGGAAGCGCGGCGGAACGGAGGCGGGACCGGGCGAGGCGGAACCCGGGGGACGACACGGTGGGACGTGCCGGGGAAACGGCCCGGGGGCCGGTCCGCGCGCTGCGGACCGGCCCCCGGGGTGCGTGCCCGGAACCGTCGCGGCCCCGGGTCATCGGGCTCAGTGGAAGGCGTGCTCCTCCTGCGGGAACGATCCGCCGGCCACGTCCTCGGCGAAGGCGCGGGCCGCGTCGCCCATGGTCTTCCGCAGGTCCGCGTACTGCTTGACGAACTTCGGCAGCTTCCCCTCGGTGAGCCCCATCATGTCCGTCCACACCAGCACCTGAGCGTCACAGTCCGCGCCCGCTCCGATGCCCACGGTGGGGATGTGCAGGGAGCGGGTCACCTCGGCGGCCAGCTCGGCCGGCACCAGCTCCAGGACCACCGCGAAGGCGCCGGCGTCCTGGGCCGCCTTCGCGTCACGCAGCAGTCGGTGCGCGTCCTCGTCGGAGCGGCCCTGCACCCGGTAGCCCATGGCGTTCACCGACTGCGGGGTCAGCCCCAGGTGCGACATCACGGGGATGCCCGCCTGCACGATCAGCTCCGTCTGGCGCAGCGAGCGCTCGCCGCCCTCCAGCTTCACGGCGCCCACCCCGGCCTCCTTGACCAGTCGGGTGGCGCTCCGCAGGCCCTGTACCGCGCCCTCCTGGTACGAGCCGAACGGCAGGTCGCCCACGACCAGGGCGCGGCGGGTGCCGCGGACCACGGCCGCGGACAGCATGGTCATCTCGTCCATGGTCACCGGCACGGTGGTCTCGTAGCCGAGGTGACAGTTGCCCATCGAGTCCCCGACCAGGATCACGGGGATCCCGGACTGGTCGAAGACGGAGGCGGTCATCGCGTCGTACGCGGTGAGCATGGGCCACTTCTCGCCCCGCTCCTTGGCGAGGGCCAGGTCGCGGATGGTGACCCTGCGGTTGCTCTTGCCTCCGTAGAGGGAGGGGCCGGCCGGCGTCGCGGCGGCTTCGCGGGCAGGCGAAACGGCGTGCGTCATTGCAACTGCTCCTTGTGTCATCTCGAGGCACCCTGACGGCGTCCCCGGACTTCCCCTCCATGGTGGCACCGTCGGGCCGTACCCGGAAGCCGGGGGAGGGGCGGGCCCGCGTGGCCTCCCGCACACGCGCGGGCCCGGCCGGCCCGGCTTCCGGACGCCCGTACGGGGCCGGCACGAATATGCGCGTTTCGTTACAAGGGGAACCCTCGCCACCGCCCGCGCCGTCATCGCTCCCGAACGGCCGTCCCGGACGGCACTCAAGACGCTGATCATCGCCTAGGGTCGGAGGGCGGGGACGGTGCGCGAGCAAGGCAGTGAGGACACAGGCATGGCACAGGCGTACATGACGGAGACGGGGAACGGCGGCTCCGGTGACGAGCCCACCGGATCCCGCTTCCGGCGCCGGCTGGCCGGACTGCGCCGGGATCCGGGCATCTGGCGGCGCGGCATCGTCACCGGCGCGCTGGCGGCGGTGATCTCCCTGGTGATGGTCTTCCACGCCCAGTTGCCCAACACGGTCGGCAACCTCGGCAGCCTCATCGAGACCTTCCTGCCGTGGTTCGGCGTGTTCGTCCCGCTGCTCGGCCTGATCGGCGTGCTCCGCAAGTCGGCCACCGCGCTGATCGCGGTCGCCGTCCTCGCCGCGGTGTGGCTCAACTTCTTCGGCGGCCTGGTCACCGACAAGTCCGGGGGCGGCGGCAACCTCATGGTGGCCACCCACAACGTCGACGCCGACAACCCCGAACAGCGGTCCACCGCCGCCTCCGTGGCCGCCTCCGGGGCCGACGTCCTCGCCCTCACCGAACTGAAGTCCGGGGCCGTCGACGTCTACGCCAAGGAACTGGCGAAGACCTACCCCTACCACTCGGTGGAGGGCACCGTCGGCCTGTGGAGCAAGTTCCCGGTGCGCGACAGCAGCCCGGTCGACATCAAGCTCGGCTGGACCCGCGCCATGCGCGCCACCGTGGAGACCCCCCAGGGCCCGGTGAAGGTGTACGTGGCGCACCTGCCGTCCGTCCGCGTCAAGCTCGACGCGGGCTTCACCGCCAACCAGCGCGACAACAGCGCCGACGCCCTCGGCCACGCCCTCGCCGCCGAACCCCTCAAGCGGGTCGTGCTGCTCGGGGACCTCAACGGCACCATGAACGACCGCGCGCTGTCCCCGGTGACCTCGCAGATGCGGTCCACGCAGGGCGCGGCCGGGGACGGCTTCGGCTTCAGCTGGCCCGCCCAGTTCCCGATGGCGCGGATCGACCAGATCATGGTCCGCGGGCTCACCCCGGAGGCGTCCTGGACCCTCCCGCGGACCGGCAGCGACCACCTTCCGGTGGCCGCCCGCCTCACCGTTCGCCCCGAGTAGTCCCCGCGGCCCCGGGCGTGCCGTCAGGCCCGTTCCCGCCAGCCGTTGGTGACGGGCAGTCGGCGGTCCTTGCCGAAGCCCTTCGCGGAGATCTTCGTACCCGGCGGGTACTGGCGGCGCTTGTACTCGGCCGTGTCCACCATCCGCAGGATCCGTGCCACCAGCTCCGGTTCGTACCCGGCCGCCACGATCCGGTCCAGGCCCTGGTCCCCGTCCACGTACAGGGCCAGTACGGCGTCCAGCACGGGGTAGTCCGGCAGGGAGTCCGTGTCCACCTGGCCGGGCCGGAGCTCGGCGCTGGGCGGCTTGGAGATCGAGTTCTCCGGGATCGGCTCCGCCTCCCCGCGCGCGAGGGCGGCGGCGTTGCGCGCGCGGGCCAGCCGGAACACGTCCGACTTGTACACGTCCTTGATGGGCCCGTAAGCGCCCACGGAGTCCCCGTACAGGGTGGAGTAGCCCACCGCCAGCTCGGACTTGTTGCCCGGGGCCAGCACCAGGTGGCCCTCCTGGTTCGACAGGGCCATCAGCAGGGTGCCGCGCAGCCGGGACTGGAGGTTCTCCTCGGCGAGGCCGGTCAGCCCCAGGGACCCCATGTACGCGTCGAACATCGGCACGATCGGCACGGTGCGGAAGCGCAGGCCCGTGCGGCGGGCCAGCTCGGCGGCGTCGGTCCGCGAGTGCTCCGAGGAGTACTTCGAGGGCATCGACACCCCGTGCACGTTCTCCGGGCCCAGCGCGTCGCAGGCGATCGCGGCGACCAGCGCCGAGTCGATGCCCCCCGACAGGCCGATCAGCACCGACCGGAAGCCGTTCTTGCGCACGTACGCGCGCAGTCCCGTGACCAGGGCCTCGTACACCTCGGCGTCGTCGGACAGCCGCTCCGCCAAGCCGCCCGTGACCACCGGCTCGTAGGCGGGCAGCGGCTCCTCCGAGAGGACCACCCGCTCGATCCGCAGCCCGTCGTCCACGACCCCCTCCGGGGCGTCGGGCGAGGCGGCGGGCAGGTCCAGGTCCACCAGCACGCAACCCTCGGTGAACTGCGGGGCCCGCGCGACCACCGCCCCGTCGCGGTCGACCACGATGGAGTCCCCGTCGAAGACCAGCTCGTCCTGGCCGCCCGTCATCGCCACGTACGCCAGCGCGCACCCGGCCTCCTGGGCCCGCTTGCGGACCAGTTCGAGGCGGACGTCGTCCTTGTTGCGCTCGTACGGGGAGGCGTTGAGGGAGAGCAGCAGGCCGGCCCGGGCGGAGCGGGTGGCCGGGACCCGGCCGCCGTCCTGCCAGAGGTCCTCGCAGATGGCCAGCGCCACGTCGATCCCGTGCACCCGGATCACCGGCTGGGTGTCCCCGGGCACGAAGTACCGGAACTCGTCGAACACCCCGTAGTTCGGCAGGTGGTGCTTGGCGAAAGTGAGGGCCACCGCCCCGCGGTGCAAAACGGCGGCGGCGTTCAGCGGGGAGCCGGCGGGCCGGCCCAGCCGCGGTTCGGCCCGCTCGGCCCGGTCCAGGTAGCCCACCACCACGGGCACCTCCCCGAGTCCCTCGGCGGCCAGCCGGCCGGCCAGGGACCGCAGCGCGGCGCGCGAGGCCTCCACGAAGGAGGACCGCAGCGCGAGGTCCTCCACGGGGTATCCGGTCAGCGCCATCTCGGGGAAGGCCACGAGGTGGGCGCCGTGCCCGGCGGCGTGCCGGGTCCAGTGCAGGACCGATTCGGCGTTGGCGGCGATGTCACCGGTGTGCGCGTCGGTCTGGTTCAGCGCGAGGCGTAGTTGAGGCACGCCCGCCAGTGTAATCGTCTTTCTGACGCGATGTCCTGGCCGGGGGCAACCGGAACGCCACCGAAGGCGTCTGGGGGGGTGCGGGGGAGCGCTGATGAGGTGCGGCGGAACCCGGCCCCCGCCGGCGTTCGGGACGCGGGCGGGACGGGGCGGAGCCCCCGCGGGGGCCGCGGCGGCGACTCACCCGCACCCCGGCGGCCCCGCCCCCCACCCCCGCCCCACCGGGAACCTTTTGCATAGGATGATCCCACTATGTCGACCACCGGTACGCGGCCCATCGCCGCCCTCCTCGGCCTCGGCGCGGCCGCCTACACCGCTTGGGTCCTCGAAGTCGTCCTCTCCACGGGCCTCGACCCGGTGCAGACGTACGTCAGCGAGCTCGCCGCCCGGGACCAGCCCCTCGGCGGGCTCTTCCGCGCCACCGACTTCACGGCCGGGTTGCTCGCCTGCGCCGGTGCCGTCCTCGCCCTGCTCCGGCTGTTCCGGGAACCGGCCGCCCGCCGCTTCTGGACCGTCACCGGCTGGGCCGGGATCGCCCTGTTCGGCGCCGCCACCGCCGCCGACGCCTGGCTGCCGCTCAGCTGCAAGCCCACCGTCGACCCCGAATGCGCCGCCCGCGAGACCGCGGGCCTCGTCCCCGCCACCCACCAGGCCCACGCCATCAGCTCCAGCCTCGCCATGTGCGGGGCCCTCGTCGGCATCGTCGCCCTGACCGTCGCCGCCCGCCGCTACCGGCAGTGGCGCCCGCTGGCCCGCACCGGCCCCGCCCTGGTGGCCGTCGAACTGGCCGCCACCGTCTGGACCCTCACCGCCATCGCCCTCTTCACCGCGGGCCGCGGCACCTGGGCCCTCGGCGCCGGCCAGCGGCTCCAAGTGCTCGTGGTCGCCCTCTGGCTCGGCCTGCTCGCCTGGTCCGTCTTCAAGGAACGCCGGACGTGACCGCCGGGGACGCTCCGGCACCGCGCTTCCAGGGCTTCCTGCGCCCCGGCACCGGCCCGGCGGCCGTCCCGCTACACGTCCGCGTCGAGGGCACCGGCCCCGTCTGCGTCCTCGCCGCCGGGCTGGCCCTGTCCTGGTTCGACTGGGACCCCGTGGTGCCGCTCCTGGCCCCGTACCGCACCGTGGTCCGCTACGACCGGCCCGGCCACGGGCTCAGCGCCCCGGCCCGCGAGCCCTCCACCGCGGCGGGCGAGGCCCACCGGATCGCGGCCCTCCTCGACGCCCTCGACGCCCGCGGCCTGCTCGCGTCGGAAGGCCGCCCGGAGCGCGTACCGGAGGCGGCGCCCGAGGGGGAGCCGAGGGCGCCCGCGCCGAGGCCGCCCGTACGGCCGTCCGTGACCGCCGCGCCCGTGACCGTGGTCGGGCACTCCCTCGCCGGGTTCCACGCGGAGGCGTTCGCCCGCCTGTACCCGGAGCGCACCGCCGCCGTGGTCCTCGTCGACGGCAGCGTGGCGCACCCGCCCCTGCTCGCCGCCCCCGCCGCCCGGACCGCCGCGGCCCGGCTGCTGGGAGCCGTCGTCAGCGGGCTGGGGCTCCCGGCGGCCCTCGGACCGGCGGTGCGCCGGGCGGCCGTCCGCGCCTCCCGCACCGGCGGCCCCGACCCGGCCCCCCCGGGACCTGGTCCGCCGCTGCTACCGCACCGGCCGGGTGTGGCGCGGGGCCCTGCTGGAGAACGCCCGCTACCCGGCCGTCTCCGCCGAGCTGACGGCCCTGCGCGGAGAGCGCCCGCTGACCGCCCCCGTGACGGTGCTGGCCGGCGACGACGGCTCGGGCGGCCGCGCCGCCCGCGGCTGGCTCGCGGAGCAGGCCGGCCTCGCCGCCACCCTTGGCGCCCGCTTCGAGGTGGCCCGTCCCGCCGGCCACCACGTGATGGCGGACCTCCCCGCCGAGGTCGCCCGGACCGTCCTGGAAGCCGGGACGGGGGCTCCCTGAGCCCTCACGGCCCCGAAAACTCCGGGGGAAAAACCGCCCCGGCCGGGGAGTCTCCGCGACCGGGCCATCTCCGTGGACCCCGGGCCCCCGCGGACACGGGGGAGGGCGGGGGCCCGCCCGGCCCCCCCCCCCCCAACCCCCCCCCCCGCCGCCGCCCCCCCCGGCGACCGCCGGGGGGGGCG
>NZ_JBEOSD010000069.1:0-38874 GCF_040302735.1 Streptomyces sp. NPDC097619
ACCGGAGGGGGAACGGCCGCGCTCCGTGCGTTCCGGGGGCCGTTCGCCTTGGCGGCGGGCGGCCCTGCTGGGCGGCGTCTGCGCCGTGTTCCTGCTGCTCCTCAGCAATTTCGTGGTGCAGCCCTTCCTGATCCCGAGCCGCTCCATGGAGAACACCCTCCGGGTCGGTGACCGGGTGCTGGTGAACAAGCTCGCCTACCGGTTCGGCGACCGGCCCGCCCGCGGGGACGTCGTCGTCTTCGACGGCACCGGCTCCTTCGTCCGGGAACCGGTCGGCGGCAACCCCGTGGGCGAGCTGCTGCACGGCGCCGCCGCGGCCCTCGGCCTGGCGGAGCCCTCCGACACCGACTTCGTGAAACGCGTCGTGGGCGTGGGCGGCGACGACGTGGTCTGCTGCGACAAGCGGGGCCGACTGAGTGTGAACGGCGTCCCGGTGGACGAGGAATACCTGTACCCCGGGGACACCCCGTCGAAGGTGCCGTTCCGGATCGTGGTGCCCCTCGGGACGCTGTGGGTGATGGGTGACCACCGCTCGCAGTCCCGGGACTCCCGGGACCACCTCGGCAGCCCTGGAGGCGGCATGGTGCCCGAAGACAAGGTGATCGGACGCGCCCAGTGGATCGGCTGGCCGTTCTCCCGCTGGGGCGGACTGCCCGGCACGGACGCCTTCACCCGTTCCGGACGCCCCGTACCCGGCGGGAGCCATGGGTAGCCGGGGCCGCCCGCGCGGCGGGGCCGCGGCCCGGTCCGGTCAGGCGGCCCGCGCCGGGCACGCCGCCGAGGCCCCGGGCGGGACCACCGGACGTCGGGCCCCGGCCGTCCCCGAGACGGGCCCGGATGGGGCCCCGCTCGGCCGCGCCGAACGCCGCCGGCTCGCCCGCCGGATCCGGCGCCGCCGCCGCACCCGCCGGGTGGGGGAGATACCCCTGCTGATCACCGTGGCCCTGCTCATCGCCATGGTCCTCAAGACCTTCCTGGTGCAGGCCTTCGTGATCCCCTCCGGTTCCATGGAACAGACCATCCGGATCGGGGACCGGGTGCTCGTGGACAAGTTCAGCCCGTGGTTCGGCAGCAAGCCCCGCCGCGGCGAGGTGGTCGTCTTCAAAGACCCGGGTGGCTGGCTCCAGACCGAGAACCGCCGGGTCGAGTCCGACCCCGCCGGCGTCCGGCAGGTCAAGTGGCTCCTCACCTTCATCGGCCTGCTGCCCTCCGCCGACGAGCAGGACCTCATCAAGCGCGTGATCGCCGTCGGCGGGGACACCGTGGCCTGCTGCGACGCCTCCGGCAAGGTCACCGTCAACGGCACACCGCTGGACGAGCCGTACGTGAACCCCGGGAACTCCCCCTCCGACATCCGCTTCTCCGTGAAGGTCCCGCCCGGCCGCCTGTTCATGATGGGCGACCACCGGGCGAACTCCGCCGATTCCCGCTTCCACCTGGACGAAGAGGGGCACGGAACGATCACCGAGGAGAGCGTCGTGGGGCGCGCCGTGTACATCGGCTGGCCCTATGCCCACTGGCGTGAACTGGAGCAGCCGGCGACCTTCCGAACGCTGCCCGGACCCGCGCGCCGGGGGCGCCGCCGGAGCCCGCCCGTCGCTTAGGCTGTGCACTTGGATCTCTACGGAACGGTCCGGCTCCCGACCCCTGCGGAACTCCCGCTCGTTAGGGGAGTGGAGGTCCCGTGTCCCGCCGGGCACGGGCAGCAGACGGAGTGAGGAGTGGAACGTGGGGGATGTGGCGGTCGGCGCAAGGTCCGGACGCGAGGAACCCGAAGAGCGGTCGGAGGTTGCGGTGGACAGCGAGACCGGCCGACCCGGGGAGCCCGTGGACGGTGAGGAGCACGGCGAGGGCGAGGAGCCCGGTGCCGAGCGCAAGCAGCGGTCGTTCTGGAAGGAACTGCCCCTCCTCATCGGCATCGCGCTCGTCCTCGCCCTCCTGATCAAGACCTTCCTGGTCCAGGCGTTCTCCATCCCGTCCGACTCGATGCAGAACACCCTGCAGCGGGGCGACCGGGTACTGGTGGACAAGCTGACCCCGTGGTTCGGTTCCGAGCCGGAGCGCGGCGAGGTCGTGGTCTTCCACGACCCGAACAACTGGCTGGAGGGGGAGCCCACCCCCGACCCGAACGTGGTCCAGAAGTTCCTCAGCTTCATCGGCCTGATGCCCTCGGCCGAGGAGAAGGACCTGATCAAGCGGGTCATCGCGGTCGGCGGCGACACCGTCGAGTGCACCAAGGGCGGACCGGTCAAGGTCAACGGCAAGGCCCTGGTCGAGCCGTACATCTACCCCGGGAACACCGCCTGCGACGACAAGCCCTTCGGGCCGCTGAAGGTGCCCGCCGGGAAGATCTGGGTGATGGGCGACCACCGCCAGAACTCTTACGACTCCCGGTACCACATGGACGACGCCACCCAGGGCTTCGTCCCCGTGGACAAGGTCGTCGGCCGTGCCGTGGTCATCGCCTGGCCCGTCACCCGCTGGGCGACCCTGCCGGTCCCGGACACCTTCGACCAGCCCGGCATCAACACCGCCACCGCCGCCTCCATCGGCGCCGGCCCCGGCGCGCTCGGCCTCGTGGGCGCGGTCCCGCTGGTCCTCTGGCGCCGCCGCCGGCTCGCCCTCCGGGGCTGACCCGGGGGCCTACCCCCGGGTAGGGTGCCGTCCCAGGTCAGGACTCCGACACTGGGGGGCACCGCGATGGGCGGAGCAGGCGGAACCAATTCGACAGCACGCGGCGCCGACGGCCGCGGCCGGCTGGGCAACGTACTGTCCGGACTGGTCGTGGCCGTCGGCTTCGTGCTGTTCCTGGGCGGATTCGTGTGGGGCGCGCTGGTGTACCAGCCGTACACCGTCCCCACCGACTCCATGGTGCCCACCGTCCACCCCGGCGACCGGGTCCTCGCCGAACGCGTGGACGGCTCCGAGGTCCGGCGCGGCGACGTGGTCGTCTTCCGCGACGCCGTCTGGAGCGACGCGCCCATGGTGAAGCGGGTCGTCGGGATCGGCGGGGACACGATCTCCTGCTGCGGGAAGAACGGCCGGCTGACCGTCAACGGCAAGGCCCTCGACGAGCCCTACCTGGGCCTCTTCAAGGGACTGGCCTCGGAGACCCCCTTCGAGGTCACCGTCCCCGAGGGCAAGCTCTTCCTCCTCGGCGACCAGCGCGGGGCCTCCCTGGACTCCCGTTCCCACATCGCCGAGGCCGGACAGGGCTCCGTGCCCCGCTCGGCCGTCACGGCCCGTGTGGACGCCGTCGCCTGGCCCTCACCCGGCATGGTGGACCGCCCCACCGCCTTCGCCGCGCTGCCCGGCGGGATCTCCGCCCCCGGCCCCCTGAGGCTCCAGCTCACCGCCGTCACGGCCGGGGCCGTGCTGGTCCTGGCCGGGGCCGCCTACGGGCCCCTCGCGAACCTCCTGGGGCTCGGCCGGCGCCGCGGCCGGGACACCGCCGGCGGCCCGCGGGAGCGGACCCGTGTCTCCTGACCCCGCGGCCGGCCCGGAGGGCGCCGCCGAGCCGCCGGTGGAGAACCGACGGGTGGCACGGGTGGTGCTGCTCGACCCGCGGGACCGGATCCTGCTGCTCCACGGCTTCGAACCGGCCGAGCCCTCGGAGGACTGGTGGTTCACCCCCGGCGGCGGCCTGGAGGCCGGCGAGAGCCGCGCCGAGGCCGCGCTGCGCGAGCTCGCCGAGGAGACCGGCATCACCGAGGTGGAACTGGGCCCGGTGCTCTGGCACCGCACCTGCTCCTTCCCCTTCGACGGCCGCCGCTGGAACCAGGACGAGTGGTACTTCCTGGCCCGCACCCGCCAGACCGCCACCGCGCCGGCCGGCCTCACCGAGCTGGAGCGCCGCAGCGTCAGCGGATCCCGTTGGTGGACCTCCGAGGAACTGTCGGCGGCCCGTGAGACGGTGTACCCGACCAGACTCGCCGAGCTGCTGCGTACGCTGCTCGACGAAGGTCCCCCGGGTGCGCCCGTGGTGCTGGCGCCGGAAATCGTTTGGGGGCCCGCCCGGCCGGCGCACAATGGGGGGACGCACGGCTGAAGGGGAACATGCCATGAGCGCGGAGGACCTCGAGAAGTACGAGACCGAGATGGAGCTGAAGCTCTATCGGGAGTACCGCGACGTCGTCGGGCTGTTCAAGTACGTGATCGAGACGGAACGCCGTTTCTACCTCACCAACGACTACGAGATGCAGGTGCACTCGGTCCAGGGCGAGGTGTTCTTCGAGGTCTCGATGGCCGACGCCTGGGTCTGGGACATGTACCGGCCGGCCCGGTTCGTGAAGCAGGTCCGCGTCCTGACCTTCAAGGACGTGAACATCGAGGAGCTCAACAAGACGGACCTCGAACTTCCGGGTGGCTGAGTTTTCCACAACCGCCCGGTTGTCCACCAAGATCCACTAGCGCCGGGCGGATCCGCCACCTTCGGTACCGGAGGTGGTACCGATGGACACCACGCACACCCACACCCACACCCACACCCCGCCGCAGGAGCGGCCCGCCACGCGCACCCGCACGCGCGTCCGGACCCGAGGTGGGACCGGCACCGGACCGCCGGGCAGCGGACCGCCGCCCACCGGCGGAGCGGCCCGCAAGGCCCTCGGGCGGTACGGCGAGGACCTCGCCGTCCGCCGTCTCACCTCCGCCGGAATGACCGTCCTCGCCCGGAACTGGCGCTGCCGCGCCGGCGAGATCGACATCCTCGCCTCGGACGGCGACGCCCTCGTGGTCTGCGAGGTCAAGACCCGACGGGCGGGCGGCTGGGACCACCCCATGGCCGCCCTCCGCCCCACCCAGGCAGCCCGGCTCCGCACCCTCGCCGGACACTGGCTCGCCGCCCACGGCGGCCCGCCCCCGGGCGGCGTCCGCATCGACCTCGTCGGCGTGCTCCTGCCCGCCCGCGGCGCGGCGCGGCTGGAACACGTCCGGGGGGTGGCGTGATGGGTTTCGCCCGCACCTGCTCGGTGGCCCTGTCCGGGGTCGACGGCGTCGTGGTCGAGGTCCAGGCCGACCTCGAACCCGGCATCGCCGCCTTCACCCTCGTCGGCCTCCCCGACAAGACCCTCGTCGAGAGCCGCGACCGGGTCCGCGCCGCCGTGGTCAACTCCGGCGCCGAATGGCCCCAGAAGAAGCTCACCGTCGGCCTCAGCCCGGCCTCCGTCCCCAAATCCGGCAGCGGCTTCGACCTCGCCGTGGCCGCCGCTGTGCTCGCCGCCGCGGAACGCCTCGACCCCCGCGCCATCGCCGACCTCGTCCTCATCGGCGAACTCGGCCTCGACGGCCGCACCCGCCCCGTCCGCGGGATCCTCCCCGCCGTCCTCGCCGCCGCCGACGCCGGCCACACCCAGGTCGTCGTCCCCGAACAGTGCGCCGCCGAAGCCGCCCTGGTCCCGGGCATCGCCGTCCTCGGCGTCCGCAGCCTCCGCCAGCTCCTCGCCGTGCTCAGCGGCGAACAACCACCCGCCGAACCCGCCGAGACCGCCCCCGGCCGCCCCGCCCCCGCCCTCGCGGGACTCCTCCTGCCGGGCGCCGCCCACGGCAGCGGCCTGGCCCGCCCCACCGCCGACCCGCCCGACCTCGCCGAAGTGGCCGGCCAACACGCGGCCCGCCGCGCCCTGGAACTCGCCGCGGCGGGCGGCCACCACCTCTTCCTCACCGGACCGCCCGGAGCGGGCAAGACCATGCTCGCCGAACGGCTCCCCGGCATCCTCCCGGCCCTCACCCGGCAGGAATCCCTGGAGGTCACCGCCGTCCACTCCGTCGCCGGGATCCTCCCGCCCGGAGAACCCCTCGTCACCCGCGCCCCCTACTGCGCGCCCCACCACTCGGCCACCCTCCAGTCCCTCGTCGGCGGCGGCAACGGCCTGCCCCGCCCGGGCGCCGTCTCCCTCGCCCACCGCGGGGTCCTCTTCCTGGACGAGGCACCCGAGTTCAGCGCCCGCGTCCTCGACGCCCTCCGGCAGCCGCTGGAATCCGGACACGTGGTCATCGCCCGCGCCGCCGGGGTCATCCGCCTCCCGGCCCGCTTCTCCCTCGTCCTCGCCGCCAACCCCTGCCCCTGCGGACGGCACACCCTCCACGGCGCGGGCTGCGAATGCCCACCCGCCCTGATCCGCCGCTACCAGGCCCGGCTCTCCGGGCCGCTCCTCGACCGCGTGGACCTCCGGGTCGGCGCCGAACCCGTCACCCGCTCCGACCTCCTCGGCCGCACCGGCCGCGGCGAACCCAGCGCCGCCGTCGCCGACCGGGTCCGCGAGGCCCGCGACCGCGCCGCCGCCCGCCTCGCCGACACCCCCTGGCGCATCAACGCCGAGGTCCCCGGACACGAACTCCGCACCCGCTGGCGGGTCGCCCCCGGCGCCCTCGACCAGGCCGAACGCGACATGGAACGCGGCCTCCTCACCGCCCGCGGCCTCGACCGGGTCCTCCGCGTCGCCTGGACCACCGCCGACCTCCAGGGCCGCGACCGCCCCGGCCCCCAGGACATCGCCGTCGCCCTGGAACTCCGCACCGGCATCTCCCGCGGCACCCCCCTCACCCCCGGAGCCCCCTCATGACCCCGCCCCCGGAGCCCGCTCCCGAGGTCGAACGCCTCGCCCGGGCCGCCCTCACCCGCGTCCTCGAACCCGGCGACGAACTCGGCGGCCGCTGGATCCGCGAACACGGCCCCGCCCGGCTCCTCGACCTCCTCCGCACCCCCACCGGTGCGCCCACCCCCCTCACCGGCGCCGGCCCCGAACGCCTCGACGGCTACCGCAGGCGCGCCGCCGTCGCCGAACCCCACCGCGACCTCGACACCGCCGCCCGACACGACATCCGCTTCCTCTGCCCCGGCGACCCCGACTGGCCCACCCAACTCGACGACCTCGGCGACGCCGCCCCCACCGCCCTCTGGGCCCGCGGCCGGGCCCCCCTGCGCACCTGGGCCCTGCGTTCCGTCGCCCTGGTCGGCGCCCGCGCCTGCACCCCCTACGGCGCCCACATGGCCGCCCTCCTCGCGGCCGGCCTCGCCGAACGCGGCTGGGTCGTGGTCTCCGGCGCCGCCTACGGCATCGACGGGGCCGCCCACCGGGCCGTGCTCGCCGCGGGCGGCGCCACCCTCGCCGTCCTCGCCTGCGGGCTCGACACCGGCTACCCCCGCGGCCACCTCGGACTCCTCCGCCGCATCACCGACCAAGGGCTCCTCCTCGGCGAACTCCCACCCGGCGGCCACCCCACTCCCAGCCGTTTCATCCAACGCAACCGCCTCATCGCCGCCCTCACCCGCGGCACCGTCGTCGTCGAGGCCGCCCACCGCAGCGGCTCCCTCGTCACCGCCCGCGCCGCGGCCCGCCTCGGCCGCCACACCATGGCCGTCCCCGGCCCCGCCACCAGCGGACTCTCCGCCGGAGTCCACGAACTCCTGCGCGGCGAGGCGACCCTCGTCACCGACGCCGCCGAAGTCATCGAACTCGTCGGGGAGATGGGAGAGCTCGCCCCACCCCGCCGCGGCCCCGTCTGCCCCCGCGACCTCCTCGCCCCGGCCGCCGTCCGCGTCCACGAAGCCCTCCCCGCCGGACGCCCCGTCACCCCCGGCGAACTCGCCCGCGCCACCGGAGCCGACACCGATGAAGTCATCGGCAGACTGTACGAACTTCACTCTCTGGGGTTCGTCGAACGGCAGGGCGACGCCTGGCGGTTGACCACTCCACGGAAGGACGCCGCGCCACAAACCGACCGCCCCCGGCGAGGCGGTGCTTGACCTGGGGCGTTCCGGTGAAAGGGTGAAGCCGATGAGATACGACGCCCTCCCGGTCTCACCCTCCGGGCCCGCCCGCACCCCGCCGGCCCGGGCCCGCCCGCGCGGCCGCCGGCGCCCCGGCGCCCCGCCCGTTTCCCGTACTCTTCGCGCACCGCGACACTTCGGTGACGCTCCGCTCGCGGGGACCCCGATCCGGCCACGGACCCCCGCCCAGACCAGCCGGCACACAGCAGAACGGCTCAAGGCGACGCATGCCCCAGCACACTTCCGGGTCTGACCGCGCTCCGGTGCCCCCCGCTGCCCGTGGCGGCGTGCGGTCCACCGCGCCCTCACCCCTGGACGAGCTCTGGCGGTCGTACAAGGACACGGGTGACGAGCGCCTGCGGGAACAACTGATCCTGCACTACTCCCCGCTGGTCAAATACGTCGCCGGTCGGGTCAGCGTCGGCCTGCCGCCCAACGTCGAACAGGCCGACTTCGTCTCCTCCGGCGTCTTCGGACTCATCGACGCCATCGAGAAGTTCGACATCGGCCGCGCCATCAAGTTCGAGACGTACGCCATCACCCGGATCCGCGGCGCCATGATCGACGAACTCCGCGCCCTCGACTGGATCCCGCGCTCCGTGCGGCAGAAGGCCCGCGCCGTGGAACGCGCCTACGCCACCCTCGAAGCCCAGCTGCGCCGCACCCCCAGCGAGACCGAGGTCGCCGCCGAGATGGGCATCCCGGTGGAGGAACTCCACGCCGTTTTCAGCCAGTTGTCCCTGGCCAACGTGGTCGCCCTGGAAGAGCTCCTGCACGTCGGGGGCGAGGGCGGCGACCGGCTCAGCCTGATGGACACCCTGGAGGACACCGCGGCGGACGATCCGGTCGAGGTGGCCGAGGACCGCGAGCTGCGCCGGCTCCTCGCCCGTGCCATCAACACCCTCCCCGAACGCGAGAAGACCGTGGTCACCCTCTACTACTACGAGGGGCTCACCCTCGCCGAGATCGGGAACGTCCTCGGGGTCACCGAGAGCCGCGTCAGCCAGATCCACACCAAATCCGTGCTCCAGCTCCGGGCGAAGCTGGCCGATGTGGGCCGCTGACCTTGCGCGGCGTCCGTAGAGTGGAACCGTGCCCAGGATTCGAGCGGCCTCCGTGGCCGAGCACCGGACGATGCAGCGAGGCGCCCTGCTGGACGCCGCGCGTTCCCTGCTGTCCGAGGGGGGTACGGACGCGCTGACGTTCCCCGCCCTCGCCGAGCGGACCGGACTCGCCCGGTCCTCCGTGTACGAATACTTCCGGTCACGCGCCGCCGTGGTCGAAGAGCTGTGCGCCGTCGACTTCCCGGTCTGGGCCGCTGAGATCGAAGCCGCGATGGAGGCCGAGGAGGCCGCCGAGGCGAAGATCGAGGCGTACGTGCGCTGCCAGCTCTCCCTCGTCGGCGACCGCAGGCACCGTGCCGTGGTCGCCATCTCCGCCGGGGAGCTGGACGCCGGGGCCCGCGAGAAGATCCGCGCCGCGCACGGCGGGCTCATCGCCATGATCGTCGAGGCCCTCGGCGCCCTCGGCCACGAACAGCCCCGATTGGCCGCGATGCTCCTCCAGGGCGTCGTGGACGCGGCCGTCCGCCGCATCGAGCTCGGCGCGGCCGAGGATCCCCGGGAGGTCGCGGACGCGGCCGTGGCGATGGCCCTCAGGGGAGTCACCGGCTGATCGCCCCGTCCCGCCGCAGGATGGCCCCCCGCCTCGGTACGGGACGCCCCCGCCGCGTCACCGCGGCAGGGGGAGGAGGCGGGGGCCGGGGCGGGGGAGCAGGGCCAAGGGGTCCCGGTAGGTGTCGCCCGCGAGCAGACCCCAGTGCAGGCAGGTCGTGGGGCAGTGGTCGCCCTCGGTGAGGACCGCGACCAGCCGGCCGGCCGCCACCCGTTCACCGGTGGCGACCAGGGGGCGGACGGGCTGGTAGGTGGTGCGCAGTCCGCCCGGCAGGGTCAAGGACAGCACCCCGCGGCCCGCCACCCGCCCGGCGAAGTGCACCCGGCCGGCCCCCACGGCCCGCACCCCGGTGCCCGCGGGCGCGGCGAGGTCCACCCCCCGGTGGCCGGCCGCGTAGCGGTGCGGGGGAGGGTCCCACCAGCGCAGGACGCGGAGCGGCGCGGGCAGCGGCCTGCCGCGCGCGGAGGGCCGTGCGGGTGGTTCCGCGGCGGACGCCCGGGCGGCCGCCGCCCCGGCCGCGCCGCCCGTCGGGGCCGGAAGGCGGGGGCCGGACGGCCCCGCCGCGGGGAGCAGGGACAGCAGCAGGGTGACGGCCAGGGCCGCGCTCACGTGGGTCACGGGGCCAGGTTGCCGGGCGGGGCGGGCACGGCGGCCGGGGCTGTGGACGGGAGGGCGCCTGTGGACAGCGGCGTCACCCGCATGCCCGGGGGTCCCGTACACTTCTTGTGGCGATCCGGGTCACCGGGTCGACTTCGCACGCCCCGCCACCAGGCCCCTTCGGGCCGGTGGCCGCGCCTCTCGGTCCCTCGTGGCAAGGCGCGCCGGGGCGTCAGGCGCGACCGCCGTCCGGTGGTCGCGGTAACCGAGTACCTCAAGGAGTACGGCCATGGCCGTCGTCACGATGCGGGAGCTGCTGGAGAGCGGCGTCCACTTCGGTCACCAGACCCGTCGCTGGAACCCGAAGATGAAGCGCTTCATCTTCACCGAGCGCAACGGCATCTACATCATCGACCTGCTCCAGTCGCTGTCGTACATCGACCGCGCCTACGAGTTCGTCAAGGAGACCGTCGCGCACGGCGGCTCCATCATGTTCGTGGGCACCAAGAAGCAGGCGCAGGAGGCGATCGCCGAGCAGGCGACCCGCGTCGGCATGCCCTACGTCAACCAGCGCTGGCTGGGCGGCATGCTCACCAACTTCTCCACCGTCTACAAGCGCCTGCAGCGCCTGAAGGAGCTGGAGCAGATCGACTTCGAGGACGTGGCCGCCTCCGGCCTCACCAAGAAGGAGCTCCTGGTCCTCTCCCGCGAGAAGGCCAAGCTGGAGAAGACCCTCGGTGGCATCCGCGAGATGCAGAAGGTGCCGAGCGCCGTCTGGATCGTCGACACCAAGAAGGAGCACATCGCCGTCGGTGAGGCGCGCAAGCTCCACATCCCGGTCGTCGCGATCCTCGACACCAACTGCGACCCCGACGAGGTCGACTACAAGATCCCGGGCAACGACGACGCGATCCGCTCCGTCACCCTGCTCACCCGCGTGATCGCCGACGCCGTCGCCGAGGGCCTCATCGCCCGTTCCGGCGTCGCGACCGGTGACTCGAAGCCGGGCGACAAGACCGTCGGCGAGCCGCTGGCCGAGTGGGAGCGCGACCTCCTCGAGGGTGGCGAGAAGAAGGCCGACGAGGCCCCCGCCGCCGAGGCTCCCGCCGCTGAGGCTCCGGCCGACGAGGCTCCGGCTGCCGAGGCCCCGGCCGCGGACGCCGAGCAGGCCTGACCCACTGGGAGAGCCCGGCGTTCACCCGCCGGGCACTCGCAGCACGGACGATGACGGCGGGGGACGGTGCTCACGAGGCACCGGCCCCCGCCGTACACCCGTAGATCTACGACTTCTAGAGAGAAGCAAAAGACTCATGGCGAACTACACCGCCGCTGACGTCAAGAAGCTCCGCGAGCTCACCGGCGCCGGCATGATGGACTGCAAGAAGGCGCTCGAGGAGTCCGGCGGCGACGTCGACAAGGCCGTCGAGGCGCTCCGCATCAAGGGCCAGAAGGGCGTCGCCAAGCGCGAGGGCCGCTCCGCCGAGAACGGCGCCGTGGTCTCCCTCATCGCCGACGACAAGTCCTCCGGCGTCCTAGTCGAGCTGAAGTGCGAGACGGACTTCGTCGCCAAGGGTGACAAGTTCCAGGCCGTCGCCAACCAGATCGCCGCGCACGTCGCCGCGACCTCCCCGGCCGACATCGAGGCGCTCCTCGCCTCCGAGATCGAGCCCGGCAAGACCGTGCAGGCCTTCGTGGACGAGGCCAACGCCAACCTCGGCGAGAAGATCGTCCTCGACCGCTTCGCGCAGTACGCCGACGGCTTCGTCACCGCGTACATGCACCGCACCATGCCCGACCTGCCCCCGCAGATCGGTGTCCTCGTCGAGCTCGACAAGGACAACGAGGTCGCCCGCGGCATCGCGCAGCACATCGCCGCCTTCGCGCCGAAGTACCTCTCCAAGGAGGACGTGCCGGCCGAGGTCGTCGAGTCCGAGCGCCGCGTCGCCGAGGAGACCACCCGCGCCGAGGGCAAGCCCGAGGCCGCCCTGCCGAAGATCGTCGAGGGTCGCCTCAACGGCTTCTTCAAGGACGCCACCCTCCTGGGCCAGGCGTACGCCCTGGACAACAAGAAGTCCGTCCAGCAGATCCTGGACGAGGCCGGTGTCACCCTGAAGCGCTTCGCCCGCATCAAGGTCGGCATCTGAGTCCGTCCGTACGCGACGGACACCGGACCCCGGTAGGGTCTGAGGCAGTCGTCCGCGTTCGCGCCGGACGACCGCAGATCTGACGAGGAGGCCATTGCCGTAGAGGGAACCGCAAGGACCCACCGGCAATGGCCTTCTTCGTATGTGCACGAGGAGATCTCCATGAATCAGGGCGTGGACCCCCACACCGCATCCGAAGACCAGAGCGACCACGACAAGAAGGGCCGGCGCTTCATGCTGAAGCTGTCCGGCGAGGCCTTCTCCGGCGGCGGCGGACTGGGTGTCGACCCCGACGTCGTGCACGCCATCGCCCGCGAGATCGCGGCCGTCGTCCGCGACGGCGCCGAGATCGCCGTCGTCATCGGCGGCGGCAACTTCTTCCGCGGCGCGGAGCTGCAGCAGCGCGGTATGGACCGGGCCCGGTCCGACTACATGGGCATGCTCGGCACCGTCATGAACTGCCTGGCCCTCCAGGACTTCCTGGAGAAGGAGGGCATCGACTCGCGCGTCCAGACCGCCATCACCATGGGCCAGGTCGCCGAGCCGTACATCCCCCTGCGCGCCGTACGGCACCTGGAGAAGGGCCGCGTCGTGATCTTCGGCGCGGGCATGGGCATGCCCTACTTCTCCACCGACACCACGGCCGCCCAGCGGGCCCTCGAAATCGACGCCGAGGCGCTCCTGATGGGCAAGAACGGCGTGGACGGGGTCTACGACTCCGACCCCAAGACCAACCCGGACGCCGTCAAGTTCGACGCCCTGGAGTACGGCGAGGTGCTCGCCCGCGACCTCAAGGTCGCCGACGCCACCGCGATCACGCTCTGCCGGGACAACCAGCTGCCGATCCTCGTGTTCGAACTCCTCGCGGAGGGCAATATCGCCCGCGCCGTGAAGGGTGAGAAGATCGGCACCCTGGTGAGCGACCAGGGCACCCGGGCCTGATTCTCCGGGCCCGTCCGCCCCGCCCGACCCATCCACTCAAGACATGCAGGAGCACGTGGTGATCGAAGAAATCCTCCTCGAGGCCGAGGAGAAGATGGAGAAGGCCGTCGTGGTCGCCAAGGAGGACTTCGCCGCGATCCGCACCGGCCGTGCGCACCCGGCGATGTTCAACAAGATCGTGGCCGACTACTACGGCGCCATCACCCCCATCAACCAGCTGGCCTCCTTCTCGGTGCCCGAGCCGCGCATGGCGGTCGTGACGCCCTTCGACGCCAGCGCCCTGCGCAACATCGAGCAGGCCATCCGTGACTCGGACCTCGGCGTCAACCCGAGCAACGACGGCCGCATCATCCGGGTGACCTTCCCCGAGCTCACCGAGGAGCGCCGCCGCGACTACATCAAGGTCGCGCGCACCAAGGCCGAGGACTCCAAGGTCTCCATCCGCTCCGTGCGCCGCAAGGCCAAGGACGCCCTCGACAAGCTCGTCAAGGACAAGGAGTCCGGCGAGGACGAGGTGCGCCGCGCGGAGAAGGAGCTCGACGACACCACGGCCAAGTACGTGGCCCAGGTCGACGAGCTGCTCAAGCACAAGGAAGCCGAGCTCCTCGAGGTCTGATGAACGACTCTCCCTGGGGGGCACCGCCGGGCGCCGGTCTCGCCGCCGGCGGCCGGCCGCCGTCCGGCGAGGGATCCGTCCCGGAGCCGGTTCCGGCGGGTCCCGCCTACGATGCGACCGCGGGCCAGCACACTCGGCCCATGCCCATCGTGCCTGACCCCCACGTGCCCGACCGGTTCGGAGACCAGGAAGCACGCGACCAGGGGGCCGCCCGTCCGGGCGGTCCCCCGTTCCGCGACGAGACGCCGCCGCAGGAGCCCATGCCCAGCCCGCCGCCCGCACCAGAGGCGCCCCAGGCCCCGCAGCCGCCGCAGAAGAAGCGCGCCGGCCGGGACCTGCGCGCCGCCATAGGGGTCGGCGTCGGCCTCGGCGCGGTGATCTTCGCTTCCCTGTTCATCGTCAAGGAGGTCTTCCTCGGCGTCGTCGTGGTCGCCGTGGTGGTCGGTCTGTGGGAGCTCACCTCCCGCCTGACCGAACGCAAGGAGATCAAGGCCCCGCTGGTGCCGCTGGCGGTCGGCGGAGCCGCGATGATCGTCGCCGGATACGTCCGGGGCGCCGAGGGGGCCTGGGTCGCGATGGCCCTCACCGCCCTCGCGGTGCTGGTCTGGCGGATGACGGAGCCCCCCGAGGGCTACCTCAAGGACGTCACGGCCGGCATCTTCGCCGCCTTCTACGTGCCCTTCCTGGCCACCTTCGTCGCCCTGCTCCTCACCGCGGACGACGGCCCGCAGCGGGTGGTCACCTTCCTGGTGCTGACCGTGGTCAGCGACACCGGGGCCTACGCCGTGGGCTGGCGCTTCGGCAAGCACAAGCTCGCCCCGCGCATCAGCCCCGGCAAGACCCGTGAGGGACTGTTCGGAGCCGTGGCCTTCGCCATGGTCGCCGGCGCCCTCTGCATGGAGTTCCTCATCGACGGCGGCGCCTGGTGGCAGGGGCTCGTCCTCGGTCTCGCCGTCGCGGTCAGCGCCACCCTGGGCGACCTCGGCGAATCCATGATCAAGCGGGACCTCGGCATCAAGGACATGGGCACCCTGCTGCCCGGCCACGGCGGGATCATGGACCGGCTGGACTCGCTCCTGCCGACCGCCCCCGTGGTGTGGCTGCTCCTGGCGGTCTTCGTCGGCACCGGCTGACCGGCTCCCGGACGCCGTCCGCGGTGTCCGGGTTATCCTGAAGGGCGCGCCACTCGCGAGTGGCGCGCCTTTTGCCGTCCCGCGACCGCGCGGACGGTACCGATGAGGTCTCCCCGGCCCCGGCACCGGCGCCCGGGCCATCCGACCGCCCCGCTTCGCGCGCGGGCGCGCCCAGGACCTCGCCGCCACCGAGGAGTACCCGTCATGGCCCCCCGTCCCGCACCGGGCGAGCTGACCTTCGTCGCCCCCCGCGGAGCCAAGAAGCCCCCGCGCCACCTCGCCGACCTCACTCCCGAGGAGCGGCGCGAGGCCGTCGCCGCCACCGGCGAGAAGCCCTTCCGCGCCAAGCAGCTCTCCCAGCACTACTTCGCCCGGTACGCGCACGACCCCGCCGAGTGGACCGACATCCCCGCCGCGGCCCGGGAGAAGCTCCGGGCGGAGCTCCTGCCCGACCTGATGTCCGTGGTCCGGCACATCAGCTGCGACGACGACACCACCCGCAAGACCCTGTGGCGCCTGCACGACGGCACCCTCGTGGAGTCCGTGCTCATGCGGTACCCGGACCGGGTCACCATGTGCATCTCCTCGCAGGCCGGCTGCGGCATGAACTGCCCGTTCTGCGCCACCGGCCAGGCGGGGCTCGACCGCAACCTGTCCACCGCCGAGATCGTCCACCAGATCGTCGACGGCATGCGGGCCCTGCGCGACGGCGAGGTCCCCGGCGGACCGGCGCGCCTCTCCAACATCGTCTTCATGGGCATGGGCGAGCCCCTCGCCAACTACAAGCGGGTCGTCGGCGCCATCCGCCGCCTCACCGACCCCGAGCCCGACGGCCTCGGCCTGTCGCAGCGCGGCATCACCGTCTCCACCGTCGGCCTGGTCCCGGCGATGCTGCGGTTCGCCGACGAGGGCTTCAAGTGCCGTCTCGCGGTCTCCCTGCACGCCCCCGACGACGAGCTCCGCGACACGCTCGTCCCCGTGAACACCCGCTGGAAGGTCCGCGAGGTCCTCGACGCGGCCTGGGAGTACGCGGAGAAGTCCGGCCGCCGGATCTCCATCGAGTACGCCCTCATCCGCGACATCAACGACCAGGCCTGGCGCGGTGACCTGCTCGGCCGCCTCCTCAAGGGCAAGCGGGTCCACGTCAACCTGATCCCGCTCAACCCGACCCCGGGCTCCAAGTGGACCGCCTCGCGGCCCGAGGACGAGCAGGCCTTCGTCCGTGCCATCGCCGCCCACGGCGTGCCCGTCACCGTGCGTGACACGCGCGGGCAGGAGATCGACGGGGCCTGCGGGCAGCTCGCCGCCACGGAGCGCTGACCGCCCCCGCGGCCGCGCCGCCGCGGAGCCGGACGAACGCCGGTTCGGGCCCGGGGTACCCTGGGCCCGAACCAACTGCATATTCCGACAGGGGAGCGCCACAGCGCTGAGAGTGCGGCAACCGTCAGTCCGCAGACCCTCTGAACCTCGCCCGGGTCATTCCGGGTAGGAAGTTCGGTCACCACCTCAAGCTGTTGCGCCCTGCCCGGCGTCCGCTCTGTTCTGCGCCGGCGCGGGGCCGCGTCTCTTCCTGGACACCCCAGGAGGAACCAAGTGAGCACCACCAAGAAGATGACGGGCGTCGCGCTGGCCGCGGCCCTCGGCGTGACCACCCTCGCCGCCTGCGGCGGGGGCGACGGCAAGGACGGGGAGGCGGCCGCGAGCGGCAGCCCCAAGTCGACGACCGTGACCCTCGTCAGCCACGACTCCTTCAACGTCACCCCGGCGGTCCTCAAGGAGTTCGAGAAGCAGAGCGGCTACACCGTCAAGCGCCTCAAGGCCGGGGACGCCGGCGCCGCTCTCAACGCCGAGATCCTGACCAAGGGCTCGCCCCGCGGCGACGTGTTCTTCGGCGTGGACAACACCCTGCTGTCCCGCGCCCTCGACAACGGCCTCTTCACCCCCTACGAGGCCAAGGGCCTGGCCGGGGTGGATGCGACGTACCGGCTGGACGCCGAGCACCGGGTGACCCCGATCGACTCCGGCGACATCTGCGTCAACTATGACAAGAAGTACTTCGCCGACAAGAAGCTCGCGCCGCCGCAGACCCTCGACGACCTGGTGAAGCCCGAGTACAAGGACCTCCTCGTCGTCGAGAACGCCGCGACCTCCTCGCCCGGCCTCGGCTTCCTCCTCGCCACCGTCGGCAAGTACGGCGACAAGGGCTGGCAGGAGTACTGGGGCAAGCTGAAGGCCAACGGCGTCGAGGTCGTCGACGGCTGGGAGCAGGCCTACAACGAGCGCTTCTCCGGCTCCGCCGGCGGCAAGAAGGCCAAGGCCGACCGGCCGCTGGTGGTCTCCTACGCCTCCAGCCCGCCCGTCGAGGTGCTCTACTCCGAGCCCCAGCCGAAGGAGGCCCCGACCGGCGTCTCCACCGGCACCTGCTTCCGCCAGATCGAGTTCGCGGGCCTGCTCAAGGGCGCGAAGAACGAGGCCGGCGGCAAGGCCCTGCTGGACTTCCTCATCAGCAAGAAGTTCCAGGAGGACATGCCGCTCAACATGTTCGTGAACCCGGTCCTGAAGGGCGCCGCACTGCCGGAGCTCTTCACGAAGCACGGCGTCGTGATCGACAAGCCCTGGCAGGTCAGCCCCCAGGAGATCACCGCCAACCGTGAGCAGTGGGTCGGCACGTGGACCTCGCTCGTCCTGAAGTGACCCCGGACGCCCCGGCCCGGACGGCCACCGCCGTCCGGGCCCCCCGGGGCCGCCGGACGTCCCGGGCGGTCCGGGGCGCGGCCGTGCGGCTCGCGCTGATGGCCGTGCCGCTCGGGTTCTTCGCGCTGTTCTTCGCCTACCCCGTCGCCGCCATCCTGGGCCGTGGTCTGGACACGGCGTCGGGCTGGCGGTTCGGCCGGATCACCGAGGTGCTGACCCGGCCGGACATCACCGGCGTGCTGTGGTTCACCACCTGGCAGGCCCTGGCCTCCACCGCGCTGACTCTGCTGGTCGCGCTGCCGGGGGCGTACGTGTTCGCCCGGCTGGAATTCCCCGGGAAGCAGTTCCTGCGGGCCGTGGTGACGGTGCCGTTCGTGCTGCCCACCGTGGTGGTCGGCAGCGCGTTCCTGGCGCTGGTGGGTCGGGGCGGGCTCCTCGACGAGCTGGTCGGGGTGCGGCTGGACACCACGGTGTGGGCGATCCTGCTGGCCCACGTGTTCTTCAACTACGCGGTGGTCGTGCGGACCGTCGGCGGCCTGTGGGCGCAGCTCGACCCCCGGCAGGAGGAGGCCGCGCGGGTGCTGGGCGCGGGCCGGTTGCGGGCCTTCCGGCAGGTGACCCTGCCGGCGCTGGGTCCGGCGGTGGCCGCGGCGGCGCTGATGGTGTTCCTGTTCACGTTCAGCTCCTTCGGGGTGGTGCAGATCCTCGGTGGTCCGGCGTACTCCACGCTGGAGGTGGAGGTGTACCGGCAGACCGCGCAGCTGTTGGACCTGCCGACGGCGGCCGTGCTGACCCTGGTGCAGTTCGCGGCGGTGGGCTCGATCCTCGCCCTGCACGCCTGGACGGTGCGCCGGCGGGAGACGGCGTTGCGGCTGGTGGACCCGGCGCGGACCGCGCGCCGGCCGTCCGGGCCGGGGCAGCGGCTGCTGCTGAGCGGGGTGTTGCTGAGCATCGCGCTGCTGATCCTGCTGCCGCTGGGCGTGCTGGTGGAGCGGTCCTTCGACACCTCGGAGGGGTACGGTCTGGGCTTCTACCGGGCCCTTCAGGACGCCGACGCCTCCGGGACCTTCCTGGTGCCGCCGCTGGAGGCGGTCTGGAACTCCTTGGAGTACGCGCTGGCGGCGACGGCCATCGCGTTGGTGGTGGGCGGTCTCGCGGCGGCCGCGCTGACCCGGCGGGGCGGGCGGTGGGCGCGCGGGTTCGACGCGCTGCTGATGCTGCCGCTGGGGGTGTCGGCGGTGACGGTGGGCTTCGGCTTCCTGATCACCCTGGACGAGCCGCCGCTGGACCTGCGGACCTCGTGGATCCTGGTGCCGCTGGCGCAGGCCCTGGTGGGGGCGCCGTTCGTGGTGCGGACGATGCTGCCGGTGCTGCGGGCCGTGGACGGCCGGCTGCGGGAGGCGGCAGCGGTGCTGGGTGCCTCGCCGCTGCGGGCCTGGCGGGAGGTGGACCTGCCGTTGGTGCGGCGGGCCCTGCTGGTGGCGGCCGGATTCGCGTTCGCGGTGTCGTTGGGCGAGTTCGGGGCCACGGTGTTCATCACCCGGCCGGACAGTCCGACGCTGCCGGTGGCGGTGGCCCGGCTGCTGGGGCGGGCCGGGGAGCTGAACTACGGGCAGGCGATGGCGCTGTCCACGATCCTGATGCTGGTGTGCGCGGTGTCCCTGCTGGTCCTCGACCGGCTGCGGCCCGACCGAACCTCCGGAGAGTTCTGATGACGCTGTTGACCCTGGACGAGGTCACGGTGCGGTTCGGGGAGCGGGCCGTGCTGGACGCCGTGGACCTGGCCGTGGCCGAGCACGAGATCGTGTGCGTGCTGGGGCCGAGCGGCAGCGGGAAGTCGACGCTGCTGCGGGTGGTCGCGGGCCTGCAGGAGACGGCGGCCGGGCGGGTGCTGCTCGGCGGGGCCGACCAGTCGGCGGTGCCGGTGCACCGGCGCGGGGTGGGGCTGATGTTCCAGGACCACCAGTTGTTCCCGCAGCGCGACGTCGGCGGGAACGTGGCCTTCGGGCTGCGGATGCACGGGGTGGCGCGGGCCGAGCGGGACCGCCGGGTCGCGGAGCTGCTGGACCTGGTGGGGTTGCCGGGGGCGGCGGGACGAGCGGTGTCCTCGCTGTCCGGGGGCGAGCAGCAGCGGGTGGCGCTGGCCCGGGCCCTGGCCCCGCGGCCCCGGCTGCTGATGCTGGACGAGCCCCTGGGGCAGCTCGACCGTGGGTTGCGGGAGCGGCTGGTGGTGGAGCTGCGGGCGCTGTTCGGGCGGCTGGGCACCACGGTGCTGGCGGTCACCCACGACCAGGGGGAGGCGTTCGCGCTGGCCGACCGGGTCGTGGTGATGCGGGACGGGCGGGTGGCGCAGGCGGGTACTCCGCTGGAGGTGTGGCGGCGGCCCGCTTCCGAGTTCGTGGCCCGCTTCCTCGGCTTCGACAACGTGGTGCCCGCGACGGTGCGGGGCCCGGTGGCGGAGACCGCGTGGGGCGCGGTGCCGGTGCCCGCGGGCAGCGCTCCGGGGGAGTGCCTGCTGTTGGTGCGGCCCGCGGGGGTGCGGTTGGTCCCGGTGGGTGAGGGGCTCGCCTGTGCGGTGGTGTCGCGGACCTTCCGGGGGACGCACGTGGCGCTGGCACTGGCCCCGGAGGGCGGCGGCCCGGTGGTGGAGGCGGAGTGCGACCTGGGGGCGGCGCCGGAGGTGGGCGCCCGGGTGGGCGCGGCCTTCGAGGCGGCGGAGACGGTGCTGCTCCCCGCGGAGTAGCACCGTCCGTGCCGCTTCAGGCACTGGTGAGCCGGGGGTGGTCCTCCGGTGCGGAGACCCCGGTGCCGGTCGGGCCGTGCGGGTCCTCGGCCGTGGGCTCCGGGGCCGCCTCGTGCTTGCCGTACCAGGCGACGGCCACGGCTCCGGCCACGGCGAGGACGAATCCGAGGACGGCGAGCCAGGCGAAGCCGGGCCGGGAGGCGTCGCCGAGCCAGAGCACGCCGATGGCGCCGGGCAGCACGGTCTCGCCGACCACGAGGGCGGCGGTGGCTCCGTTGACCGAGCCGATCTGCAGGGCCACGGTGTGCAGGTACATGCCGACTCCGCCCGCGAGGAGGACGGCGTACAGGGCGGGGTCGGTGAGGAGGGCCACCGGGTCGAAGGGGTCGATGCCCTCCAGGATGCGGACGCCCACGCCGAGGGCGCCGAAGCCGAGGCCGGAGAGCAGGCCGGCGAGGATCGCGGCGCGGGAGCCGAGGAGCCGGACGGCGAGGGTGCCGCCCGCCATGAGCAGTACGGTGACGCCGAGCAGCCACCAGTGGGTGGACATCGGGGCGTGGTTGTCGCCCTCGTGGCCGGCGGCGGTGGCGAGCAGGACCAGGGCGAGGCAGACCACGGCGATGGAGGTCCATTCGCGGCGGGTCAGGCGGATGCCGAGCATGCGGACGCTGAGGACCGCGGTGACGACGAGGTTGGCGCTGATGACGGTCTGGGAGAGGAACAGCGGCAGCATGCGGGCGGCCAGGGCGCCGAGTCCGAAGCCGATGAAGTCCAGCACGGTGCCGAGGACGAATTCCCAGGTCATGGCGGCTTTGGCGGTGGAGGAGAGGCTGGGGCCGCCGTGCTGGGTGACCTGTCCGGCGGCGCCGGCGGCGGCGGCCTCGCGGCGGGCGGACCTGCGGGAGCCGACGGCTTGGAGGACCGAGCCGGTTCCGTAGCAGAGGGAGGCCGCGATCGCGGTGAGCAGGCCTATGAGCACGGGGGGCTCCGTTCAGGTGGGGCAGGTGGTGTCGCGTACCTCTGCCAGACGGGAACGGGGCGGGATGCGTTGCCCGGGGTGCCGGAAATCATCCCGGAGGGGGAGGGGGTGCCCCTCGGGGACGACCTCCGGCGGCGGGTCGTCGGGACGGGGCGCCGGGGTGCGTCAGTCGGTGCCGAGGCGGGCCAGGGTCTCCGGCACCTCGGCGGCGGTGTCCACGAGAGCGATCCGGGAGGCCATCGGGCGGCCCTCGGCGAGGGCGGTCAGCAGGGGCCAGACCGGAAGGTGCTCGGTCCAGTGCCGGCGGTCGACCAGGACCATGGGGGCGGGCTCGCCGCGGGAGCCGTAGTAGTGGGGGGTGGCGGCGTCGAAGACCTCCTGGACGGTGCCCGCGGCGCCGGGGAGGAAGACGGTCCCGGCGGTGGAGCGGGAGAGCAGGCCGTCCTCGCGGAGCGCGTTCGCGAAGTACTTGGCGATGGCGGAGGCGAAGGCGTTGGGCGGCTCGTGCCCGTAGAACCAGGTGGGGATGCCGAGGGAGGGGCCGCCGGCCGGCCAGCGGTCGCGGACCTCGAAGGCGGCGCGGGCCCAGTCGGTGACGGAGGGGGTGAAGGAGGGCACCTTGGCGAGCAGGTCCAGGGCCTCGGGCAGGGCGTCGTCGGGGTGCGGGGCGAGGTGGGCGCCGAGGTTGGCGGCCTCCATGGCGCCGGGGCCGCCGCCGGTGGCCACGGTGAGTCCGGAGCGGGCGAGGGTGCGGCCGAGGTGGGCGGCGTCGGCGTAGCCGGTGGTGCCGCGGGTGGTGGCGTGGCCGCCGAGGACGCCGACCACGGGGCGGCGGCCGAGGTGTTCGTCGAGGGCGTCGGAGACGGCGTCGTCGTGGAGGGAGCGCAGGACGGAGGAGAGGACGTCCCCGTCGTCGCGGGTCTCCCGGTACCAGGCGTGGGCCAGGGCGTCGGGGGTGGTCTCGTAGCCGTCGGCGAGGCCGTGGAAGAGCTCCTCGGGGGTGTAGAGGAGCCCGCGGTAGGGGTCGAAGGGCAGGTCGGGGACGGGCGGGAAGACGAGGGCGCCGTCGGCGCGGACCTTCGCGGAGGCGTCGGGTTCCATGGGGCAGCCCAGGAACACCGCGGCCGAGGTGTCCGCGGAGAGCAGCGCGAAGGTGCGCTCCAGCAGGTTCACGGACTGGACGCGGTAGCCGCTCAGGGAGCCGCGGGCCGCCACCCGGTCGAATTCGGCGAGGGTCTCGATCTCGATGTCTGCGCTGTCTCGGTGTGCCACCCCGGCAACCCTACGGGCCGGGGGCCGGGCCGCCCCGGCGGGGTCGGCTCCGGCTCCCGGCGGGGTCGGGTCAGCCGGTGAGGGCGAGGGTGCCGAGCCGGGCGAGGGCCCAGCTGAGGGGGGCGCAGAGCAGCAGCAGGGCCCCGAACTGGAGGCCGGCGGCGCTGCGCAGCAGGGTGCCGGGGGCGCCGAGGTCGAGGAGGAGGGAGCGGTGCGGGGTGCGGCTGCGGCGGACCCCGGCGGCCGTGGTCAGTACGGTCGCGGCGGCGCAGGCCGCGACGAGGGCGGCGGCGGGGGCGGTGAGACCGCCGAGGGGGACGGGCGGTCCGTCGGGCAGCGCGGTGACGGTGAGGGCGGCCGCGGCGACCGCGCAGGCGATGCCGAGGGGCGGTCCGAGCCGGGCGGCCTCCTGCTGGAGGGCGCGACCCGCGAGCAGCCGGAGCGCGCCGGGGCGCAGCATCTGGACCAGGGCGCCGGCGCCGTAGCTGAGGGCGGGGCCGGCCAGGGCCAGTCCGGCGGCGGTGAGGGTGCCGCCGGCGAGGAGTCCGGCGGTCGCGGTGCCGGAGTGGGCGAGGACGGCGAGTCCGGCGGCGAGCAAGGCCACGCCCCAGGGGAGCTGTTGCTGGGGGGCGCGTTCGGGGTGCGGGCGGACGGCGAGGACGGCGGCCGCGGCCCCGGCGAGGGGGGCCAGGGCGAGGAGGGTGAGGGCGGCCGGTACGGGGAAGTCCGCGTCGGCGTGCAGGGCCGTGGCGGCGGCTCCGTCGAAGGGCAGTCCACCGAGGTCCCCGCGCAGGTGGAGGAAGACCAGCAGGGCGACGGCGCTGCCGAGGGCGCAGGCCACGGCGGTGGAGAGGGCGGCGGCCACGGTGAGGCGGACCGGCCCGAGGCCCAGGGCGGAGAGCCCGTCGCGGGTGCGCCAGGGCGGGTCGGTGCGGGCGACGGCGGCCGCGAACTGGGCGGTGGCGGCCAGCGGCAGCAGGCACCACAGGAGCCGGGGCGCGGAGCCTGCGGGCCGGACGACCGCCTGCACGAGGGTGTGCAGGAAGAGGAAGCCGGTGCCCGCTGAGGCGGCGGCGACGAGCAGTCGGCGCAGCTGGGCGAGCGGCCGGGTGCCGAGGGCTAGACGGACAGTGAGCACTCGGGCCGGCCCTCCGGTTCGGTGGCGGGCGCGCCGACGGTGACGGTGCGGCCGTCGAGGAGTTCCACGGTGCGGTCGGCGCCGACGGCCGGGTCCGGGTCGTGGCCGGTCAGGACGACGGTGATCTCGTGGGTGCGGGCCGCGGTGGTGAGGGTGCGCAGCAGCTGGGCCCCGTCGGCGCGGTGCAGGGAGGCGGCGGGTTCGTCGGCGAAGACGACGGTGGGCTCGGCGACGAGGGCCCGGGCGAGGGCGAGGCGCTGGGCCTCGGACCGGTCGAGGGAGTCGATGCGGCGGCGGGCGTGGGCGCCGATGTCGAGGCGGTCCAGCCACGCGCAGGCGGCGCGTTTGGCGGCACGGTTCCGGGCGCCCGCGAGGAGCAGCGGGAGGGCCGCGTTCTCCCAGACGTTGAGTTCGGGGACGAGCTGCGGGGTGGGGCCGATCCAGCCGAAGCGGTCGCGGCGGAGCCGTTCCCGGAGGGCGGCGCCCATGGTGTGGATCGGCACGCCGTCGAACCAGACCTCGCCCTCGTCGGGGCGGATCCGTCCGGACAGGCAGTGCAGGAGGGTGGTCTTGCCGCTGCCGCGGGGACCGGTCACGGCGAGGACCTCCCCGGGGCGGACGGCGACGGAGACGTCGGTCAGGCCGGGGGATCCGGCGTGGGAGTAGTGCAGGGCGCCGGCCCAGAGCACTGCGTTGTCCGGCGGGGCCACCATGGCGTACACCTCGGTTCACATCGACTCGCGGACCGGACTCGCTGCCCGGCTCCCCCGTCCGGGGGAACGAAGCGGCGGCCGATCGGTCACTGGGCACCGTAAGGAGACGGACCGGCGTGGTCCGGACAGCACGCGGCCCGGAGGCCCCCGTTCTCACTCGAACGGGGGCATCCGGGCCGGTGGCATGACGGCTTCGGGTGAGGGTTCGGCCGTCATGGGCTCGCCGGGACCCGCAACGTCCCGGGGGAGCCTGGCTCGCCGGGCGGAACGGTGCCCGGGGAGTCGGGGGAGGGGCTACAGCTTGGTCCACGCCTCGGTGAACACCGACCGCAGGATCTGCTCGATCTCGTCGAACTGCTCCTGGGTGGAGATCAGCGGCGGGGCCAGCTGGACGACCGGGTCGCCGCGGTCGTCGGCGCGGCAGTAGAGGCCGGCGTCGTACAGCGCCTTGGAGAGGAAGCCGTACAGCACGCGCTCGATCTCGTCGTCGTTGAAGGACTCCTTGGTCTGCTTGTCCTTGACGAGTTCGATGCCGTAGAAGTAGCCGTTGCCGCGGACGTCGCCGACGATCGGCAGGTCGTGCAGCTTCTGGAGGGTCTTCAGGAAGGCGGACTCGTTGTCCAGCACGTGCTGGTTGAGGCCCTCCTTGTCGAAGATGTCCAGGTTGGCCAGGGCCACCGCCGAGGAGACCGGGTGGCCGCCGAAGGTGTAGCCGTGCAGGAAGGTGTTGTCGCCCTGGTAGAAGGGCTCGGCGATGCGGTCGGAGACGATGCAGGCGCCGATCGGGGAGTAGCCCGAGGTCATGCCCTTCGCGCAGGTGATCATGTCGGGCACGTAGCCGAACTTGTCACAGGCGAACATGGTGCCGAGGCGACCGAAGGCGCAGATGACCTCGTCGGAGACGAGCAGCACGTCGTACTGGTCGCAGATCTCGCGGACCCGCTGGAAGTACCCGGGCGGCGGCGGGAAGCAGCCACCGGCGTTCTGCACCGGCTCCAGGAAGACGGCGGCGACGGTGTCGGGGCCCTCGAAGAGGATCTGCTGCTCGATCTGGTCGGCGGCCCAGCGGCCGAAGGCCTCGGGGTCGTCGCCGTGGATCGGGGCGCGGTAGATGTTGGTGTTGGGGACCTTGTGGGCGCCCGGTACCAGCGGCTCGAAGGGGGCCTTGAGGGCGGGGAGGCCCGTGATGGACAGGGCGCCCTGCGGGGTGCCGTGGTAGGCCACCGCGCGGGAGATCACCTTGTACTTGGTGGGCTTGCCCTTGAGCTTGAAGTACTGCTTGGCGAGCTTCCAGGCGGTCTCGACGGCCTCGCCGCCACCGGTGGTGAAGAAGACCTTGTTCAGGTCGCCCGGGGCGTAGTGCGCGAGGCGTTCGGCCAGCTCGACGGCCTTGGGGTGCGCGTACGACCACACGGGGAAGAACGCGAGCTCCTGGGCCTGCTTGGCGGCGACCTCGGCGAGCTGCTTGCGGCCGTGACCGGCGTTGACCACGAAGAGGCCGGAGAGGCCGTCGAGGTAGCGCTTGCCCTTGTCGTCGTAGATGTAGGTGCCCTCACCACGCACGATGGTGGGCACCGGGGAGTTCTCGTACGAGGACATGCGGGTGAAGTGCATCCACAGGTGGTCGTACGCGGTCTTGGACAGGTCCTGGGTCACGGTTATCGGGTTCCCCACATGTAGGTCTGCTTCTTCAGCTTCAGGTAAACGAAGCTTTCGGTGGAGCGCACGCCGGGGAGCGTGCGGATCCGCTTGTTGATCGTTTCCAGCAGGTGGTCGTCGTCCTCGCAGACGATCTCCACCATCAGGTCGAAGGAGCCCGCGGTCATCACCACGTACTCGCATTCGGCCATCGCGGTCAGCGCGTCCGCCACGGGGTCGAGGTCGCCCTCGACGTTGATCCCCACCATGGCCTGACGGCGCAGTCCCACGGTGAGCGGGTCGGTGACGGCCACGATCTGCATGACGCCCTGGTCGAGCAGCTTCTGCACGCGCTGGCGCACGGCCGCCTCGGACAGGCCCACGGCCTTGCCGATGGCTGCGTAGGGACGGCGTCCGTCCTCCTGCAGTTGCTCGATGATCGCCAGGGACACAGCATCGACCGAAGGGGACGGCTGTCGGTTCCTGGCATCTGTGCTTCGACTGACCACGACCTCACTGTGCACGAGGAGTCAGCAGTTCCGCAACCCGCAAGCGATGAAATCCGTCGTTCTGTGGCTCGGATCGTGCTGATTTCGTAGTTCGTGGCCGCTGGCTCTGTCGAAAGCGTCACCGTCCGGGATAGGCTGGGTAAACCGTCTCAATCAATGGACATGGGATCAGGAGAGTGGCTGGAGTGACCACCGAACTGCGTCGTCTGCGCAACTACATCGGCGGGGAGTTCAAGGACGCCGCCGACGGGCGGACCACCGAGGTGGTCAACCCCGCCACCGGCGAGGTGTACGCCACCGCGCCGCTGTCGGGTCAGGCCGACGTCGACGCCGCCATGGCCGCCGCCGCGGCCGCCTTCCCGGGCTGGCGCGACACCACCCCCGCGGAGCGCCAGAAGGCCCTGCTGAAGATCGCCGACGCCTTCGAGGCGCGCGCCGACGAGCTCGTCGCCGCCGAGTCGGAGAACACGGGCAAGCCGCTCGGCCTCACGGCCGGCGAGGAGCTCCCGCCGATGGTCGACCAGATCCGCTTCTTCGCGGGCGCCGCGCGCCTGCTGGAGGGCCGCTCCGCGGGCGAGTACATGGAGGGCATGACCTCCATCATCCGGCGCGAGCCGGTCGGCGTCTGCGCCCAGGTCGCCCCCTGGAACTACCCGATGATGATGGCCGTCTGGAAGTTCGCCCCGGCCCTGGCCGCGGGCAACACCGTGGTCCTCAAGCCCTCGGACACCACCCCCGCCTCCACCGTCCTGATGGCCGAGATCATCGACTCGGTGCTGCCCAAGGGCGTCTTCAACGTCGTCTGCGGCGACCGCGAGACCGGCAAGGCCATGGTCGAGCACCCCACCCCGGCGATGGCCTCCATCACCGGCTCCGTGCGCGCCGGCATGCAGGTGGCCGAGAGCGCCGCCAAGGACGTCAAGCGCGTCCACCTGGAGCTCGGCGGCAAGGCGCCGGTCGTCGTCTTCGAGGACGCCGACCTCGCCAAGGCCGCCGAGGACATCGCGGTCGCGGGCTTCTTCAACGCCGGCCAGGACTGTACGGCCGCCACCCGCGTGCTCGTCCACGCCTCCGTCCACGACGAGTTCGTGGCCGCCCTCGCCAAGAACGCCGCCGACACCAAGACCGGTGCCCCGGACGACGAGGACGTGCTCTACGGCCCGCTGAACAACCCCAACCAGCTCAAGCAGGTCGCGGGCTTCATCGAGCGCCTCCCCGCCCACGCCAAGGTCGAGGCGGGCGGCCACCAGGTCGGCGACAAGGGCTACTTCTACGCCCCGACCGTCGTCTCCGGCCTCAAGCAGGACGACGAGATCATCCAGAACGAGGTCTTCGGCCCCGTCATCACCGTCCAGTCCTTCACCGACGAGGCCCAGGCCCTGGAGTACGCGAACGGCGTCGAGTACGCCCTCGCCTCCTCCGTGTGGACCAAGGACCACGGCCGCGCCATGCGCATGTCCAAGAACCTCGACTTCGGCTGCGTGTGGATCAACACCCACATCCCGCTGGTCGCCGAGATGCCGCACGGCGGCTTCAAGAAGTCCGGCTACGGCAAGGACCTCTCCGCCTACGGCTTCGAGGACTACACCCGCATCAAGCACGTCATGACCTCGCTGGACGGCTGACCCCTCCGCAAGTGATCAACCGCTGCCGCTGACGGGCGGGCAATAGACACCCTGTCTATTGCCCGCCCGCCGCGTTCTTCCCGAGTCTTGGGCCATGCGACGACGCTCCCCAGGACGTACGATCACCCGCCGCGCGGCGCTGCGCGGCCTCGGCGCGGCCGCCCTGCCCACCGCCCTCGCCGGCTGCGGGGTCCCCGCCGCGTACGTGCCCGAGGACCGGCGCACCGCCGCCGACCGCTCGGCCCGGGACCGCACCCTGGCCTTCGCCAACTGGCCCCTCTACATCGACACCGACGACGAGGACGAGACCCGCCGCCCCACCCTGGAGTCCTTCACCGAGAGCACCGGGATCTCCGTCCGCTACACCGAGGAGATCAACGACAACGACGAGTTCTTCGGCAAGGTCGGCCCCGCCCTGATGAACCACCAGGACACCGGCCGGGACCTGCTCGTCGTCTCCGACTGGATGGCCGCCCGCTTCGTCCGCCTCGGCTGGGCCCAGCGCATGGACCGCACCGCCCAGCCCCACGTCGCCCGCCACCTCGACCCCCAGCTGCGCGGCCCCGCCTTCGACGACGGCCGACTGCACACCGTGCCCTGGCAGTGCGGGATCACCGGGATCGCCTACAACCGCAAGGCCCTCGGCCGCGAACTGAGGTCCACCGCCGACCTGTGGCGCCCCGAACTCGCCGGCCGCGTCACCCTCCTCAGCGGCCTCGACGAGTCCTTCGCCCTCCTCATGCAGGGCGACGGCGTGGACGTCACCCGCTGGACCGAGGCCGACTTCCACCGCATGTGCGACCGGGTCGAGGACCTCGTCCGCCGCAAGCACATCCGGCGCTTCACCGGCAACGACTACATCAAGGACCTCTCCACCGGGGACGTCCTGGCCTGCCAGGCCTACTCCGGGGACGTCATCCAGCTCCAGGCCGACAACCCCGACATCGAGTTCGTCGTCCCCGAGGAGGGCGCCGAACTCTGGGCGGAGAGCATGCTCGTGCCCAACCTGGCCCGCCACAAGGCCAACGCCGAAGCCCTGATCGACCACTACTACCGGCCGGAGGTCGCCGCGGAACTCGCCGCCTGGGTCAACTACGTCTGCCCGGTGCCGGCAGCCCGCGACATCCTCGCCGACTCCGACGACGAGGAGACCGCGGCCCTCGCCGAGGACCCGCTGATCTTCCCCGACGACGCCATGCGCAAGCGGCTGGCCATCGCCCGCGACATCTCCGCCGCCGAACGCCGCACCTTCGCCAAGCGCTGGAACGCCCTCGTCGGCCTCTGACCCGCACCCACCGGACGGGCCCGCTCCCGGAACGGCCCCCGGGGCGCGGACCCGTCGGCCGGTCGGTCGGTCGGCCCGCCCGTCAGCGCGGGGCGGGCCGCTCCGCCGCGGCGCGGACCGCCGCCATCACGTCCACCCTGTTCGTGGTCACCGAATCCACCCCCGCCGCCACCAGCGACCGCATGGTCCGCCGGGTGTCCGCCGTCCACGCCGACACCAGCAACCCCTCCGCGCGCAGGGCGTCCACCAGCTCCTTCGAGACCAGCCCGAACCGGTAGTTCAGCCAGCGCGGGGACACCGCGTCGACCAGCGCCCGGCTCGGCGGGGACAGGCTGGTCCAGGTCATCGCGAGCTCCGCGCCCGGATCCGCCGCCCGGACCGCCAGCATGGTGGTGCCGCCCGCGCAGTAGTACGTGCGCTCCCGCGCCCCGCACTCGCGGACCAGCCCCACCACCGCCCGCACCGTCTCCGCCGAGGCCCCCGGCAGATCGATCATCAGCCGCCCTTCCCCGGAGGCCATCAGAGCCTCCTGCAGGGTGGGCACCCCGCCCCCGGTGAGCTCCCGCAGCTGCGCCGCGGTCATCGAGGACAGTGCCACGTCCGCCCGCCACAACCGGTCCAGGGTCTCGTCGTGGAGCAGTACGGGCACCCCGTCGCGGGTGAGCCGCACGTCCACCTCCACCGCGTCCGCCCCGCGGGCGAAGGCGGAACGCAGTGAGGGCAGGGTGTTCTCCCGGGCCCGGTACGGGTCGCCCCGGTGGCCCACGATCGTCAGGGTGCGCATGGGCCCATTCTGGTGTGTCGTCAGCGGGCCAGCCATGCCTCGGTGTACGTGTCGATCTCCTCGACCAGCCGGGCCTTGCCCGCAGGGTCCAGGAAACTCGCCTCCACGGCGTTCTTGGCGAGCGCGGCCAGCCCGCGCTCGTCCAGGTCCAGCAGCCGGGCCGCCACCGCGTACTCGTTGTTGAGGTCGGAGCCGAACATCGGCGGGTCGTCGCTGTTGATCGTCACCAGCACCCCGGCCGCCACCATCTCCTTGATCGGGTGCTCGTCCAGGGTCGCCACCGCGCGGGTGGCGATGTTCGAGGTCGGGCAGACCTCCAGGGCGATCCGGTGCTCGGCCAGGTACGCCAGCAGCTCCGGGTCCCGGACCGAGCTGGTGCCGTGTCCGATGCGCTCGGCGCCCAGCTCCCGGATGGCGTCCCAGACCGTCTCCGGGCCGGTGGTCTCGCCCGCGTGCGGCACGCTGCGCAGACCGGCCGCGCGGGCCCGGTCGAAGTACGGCTTGAACTGCGGGCGCGGCACCCCGATCTCCGGGCCGCCCAGACCGAAGGAGACCAGCCCCTCGGGGCGCAGCTCTACCGCCAGCCGGGCGGTCTCCTCGGCCGCTTCCAGACCGGCCTCGCCCGGGATGTCGAAGCACCAGCGCAGCACGACGCCCAGCTCCCGCTCGGCGGCGAGGCGGGCGTCCTCGATGGCCTCCATGAAGGCCTTCTCGTCGATGCCCCGGCGGGTGGAGGAGTACGGGGTGATGGTCAGCTCGGCGTAGCGGATGTTCTGCCGGGCCATGTCCCGGGCCACCTCGAAGGTCAGCAGCCGGACGTCCTCCGGGGTGCGGACCAGGTCGACCACGGACAGGTACACCTCGATGAAGTGCGCGAAGTCCGTGAAGGTGAAGTAGTCCGCGAGGGCCTCGGGATCGGTGGGGACCTTGGAGTCGGGGTGCCGGGCGGCCAGCTCGGAGACGATCCGCGGTGAGGCCGAGCCGACGTGGTGGACGTGGAGTTCCGCCTTCGGCAGCCCCGCGATGAAGGGGTGCAGATCGGGCATGAGGGGCTCCTGGGGACGCGTACGGGCAGGTCGGGATCATCGTAGGCAGGCCGCGGCCGCCCGCGGCGCGGCCCTTAGCATGAACGTACGAAAGGGGGGCCCTTCACACATGTCGGAGCAGCACGCGGGACCCGCGCAGCACCACGGACCCGCGGACCCGTGGGCACCACCCGAACCGGCCGGTCGCCCGGCCGTGCCCCCGGGCACCCCGCCGGCCCCGTTCGGGCGCCCGGGCCCGGCGGCGGATCCCGGACCGGCCGGATGGCCGGGCGGCCCGGCGGGGACCGTCTGGGGACCGCCCGGACCCGTACCCGGGCCTGCCCACCCGTTTCCGGGCCCGGCCGGGTACCCGCGGGCCCCGTGGGGGGCGCCGCAGCCCGACGACTCGCTGGGCAGCGCCGCCCTGGTCCTGGGGATCCTGTCGGTCTGCGTGTTCTGCACCTGGTTCTTCGCGCCCGTGCTGGGCGTGGCCGCCGTGGTCTGCGGGATCCTCGCCCGCCGCCGGGCCTCCCGCGGGACGGGCGCCCGGACCGGTCGGGCCGTGGCCGGGATCGTGCTGGGCGTGGTCGGCACCCTCCTGGGCACCGCGCTCACGGTCCTGTTCGTACTGGCCCTCGGCGAGGCCGCGGACGCCGAGATCGAGGACGGGCCCCCGCCGCCGCCGGGGCTCACCCAGCAGGTGTGAGGGGCCCCTCCGGCTCCTCCCAGGGCCACCGGCCCGCCGTCCCCCGCTCGATCAAGGCGATCGTGCGGAGCGAGGCGTCCGTGAGCCCGCCGAAGACGTGCCGGCCACCCACGCCCGAGGGCTCGTGGCCGGTCCGGTACCGGGCCGGGTTCCCAGGTGCTCGCACCTGGACGTCTCCGACCCCAAGCCGGCCGGGACCGGGCCGGGCGAGCGCCTTTCCGGGGCCCGCCGCGCCGCGGCCATGTGACCGCCGACCGGCGCGCGGCGCGGCACTCCGGGCGGCCGGTCGCGGCTCAGACGCCCGCGCGGAGCCGTTCGCGTGCGTCCATCAGGGCGAAACCGAGGAGGTTCAGCCCGCGCCAGCGGGCCGGGTCCAGGGCGCGCTCGTCGTCCGGTGCCAAGCCGACGCCCCAGATCCGGTCCACCGGGGAGGCCTCGACCAGGACCCGGGCGCCGGTGCCGAGGAGGTACGCGGTGAGGTCGGGGGAGGAGGCGAACTTGTGCACGCTGCCCTCGACCACGATCCCGTAGCGCTCGGCCGTCCACCGGGACTCCTCGAAGCCCCGGACCAGGCGGCCCTCCTTCTTGGCCTGGGCGGGGCTCCGCGCCGCCAGCACCTTGGCTTCCGCTTCCGCGTCCCCGAACAGCCGGGCCTTCTCCGCCATCATCCAGTGCTCGGCGGTGGCGTACCGGATCTCACCGACGGTGAAGGGGGCGGGCCACCACTGGCTCAGACAGCTCGCCCCGAGCCGCCCGTCCGGGCGGGGGCGGTGCCCCCAGAACGGCAGGTACTTCACCCGGACACCCCGGTTGACCTGCTCGATCAGTTTGTCGATCTTCTCCATGCACGCGAGTCTTGCAGTCGCCACGGACAACACGTACGGGATTTTCGGTCCGCCTCGACACATGGTCGACCGATTCCGTCGCGTAATCAAAAGGCAACAACGGAATCACTTGGCGGAGTCGAATACCTCTGCCAGGATCGGCACTCAATTCGAGCTGGAGCTACGGAGAGCGTGATGGACAACGGCTTCCAGGTTAAGGACCGCTTTGCAGAAGGCGCGCAGTACATCGACGGGCGGCTCAGGTCCGGCACCTCGGGGCAGTCACACGGCGTCATCGATCCGGCCACCGGCGCGGAGGTCCTCCGCTTCGAACTGGCCTCCACGGCCGACGTGGACGCGGCCGTCGCCGCGGCCAAGCGGGCCTTCCCCGGCTGGTCCGGCGCCACCCCCGCGGAGCGTTCCGACGCCCTGCACCGGCTGGCCGCGGTCCTCGCCGAACGGGCCGAGGAGTTCGCGTACGCCGAATCCCTCCAGTGCGGCAAGCCCCTCAAGCTGAGCAGCGGCTTCGACGTACCGGGCACCATCGACAACACCGCCTTCTTCGCGGGGGCCGCCCGGCACCTCCAGGGCCAGGCCGCCGGGGAGTACTCCGCGGACCACACCTCGTACGTGCGCCGCGAGGCCATCGGCGTGGTGGGCTCCATCGCCCCCTGGAACTACCCCCTCCAGATGGCCGCCTGGAAGATCCTCCCGGCCATCGCGGCGGGCAACACCATCGTCCTGAAGCCGGCCGAGCTGACCCCGCTGACCTCGCTGATGTTCGCCCAGGCCGTCACCGAGGCCGGCATCCCCGACGGGGTCGTCAACATCGTCACCGGCTCCGGGAAAGTCGCCGGCGAGCATTTGGTGGGCCACCCGGACGTGGTCATGACCTCCTTCACCGGCTCCACCGCCGTCGGCAAGCGGGTGGCCGAGGTCGCCACCGCCACCGTCAAGCGCCTCCACCTGGAGCTCGGCGGCAAGGCCCCCTTCGTGGTCTTCGACGACGCCGACGTGGAGGCCGCCGCCCACGGCGCGGTGGCCGCCTCCCTCATCAACACCGGCCAGGACTGCACGGCCGCCACCCGCGCCTACGTCCAGCGCCCCCTCTACGCGGCCTTCACGGCCCGCGTCGCCGAACTGATGGAGACCGTGCTCGTCGGGGACCCCTTCGTCCCCGGCACCGACCTGGGGCCGCTGGTCTCGCACGCCCAGCGCGACCGGGTCGCGGGCTTCGTGGAGCGGGCCCGCGGCTACGCCACCGTGCTGACCGGGGGCGAGGCCCCCCAGGGCGAGCTCGCCGACGGCGCCTACTACCGCCCCACCCTGATCGTGGACGCCCCGCAGGACAGCGAGGTCGTCCAGAGCGAGATCTTCGGCCCGGTGCTCGTGGCCCTGCCCTTCGACACCGACGCCGAGGGCATCGCCCTCGCCAACGACACCCCCTACGGCCTGGCCGCCTCCGCCTGGACCCGGGACGTGTACCGGGCCGGCCGCGCCACCCGCGAGATCAAGGCGGGCTGCGTGTGGGTCAACGACCACATCCCGATCATCAGCGAGATGCCCCACGGCGGCTACAAGGCCAGCGGCTACGGCAAGGACATGTCCGCCTACTCCTTCGAGGAGTACACGCAGGTCAAGCACGTGATGTACGACAACACCGCGGTGGCGGCCAAGGACTGGCACCGCACGATCTTCGGGGACCGATAACAGCGCTCCGCCCGACCAGCGGACCCAGACCACACCCGAAAGGGCACAGCGCATGGAGCAGTTCGAGCCCGACCGTCCTTCGGCGGCGCAACTCGCCGCGATGCGGCGGAGCCTGACCGGTGGCCGCGGCGCCCTCACCCGCCGCTCGCTGCTGCGCGCCTCCGGAGCCGGAGCGCTCACCGTCGGTGCCCTCGCGGGCCTGACCGCCTGCGGCATCCCCCCGGCGAAACGGTCCGCCGAGGGGGCCGCGGCCGCCGACGACTTCTCGGCCAAGGAGAAGGAACTCGTCTTCTCCAACTGGACCGAGTACATGGACATCAGCGACGACGAGAAATCCCGTCCCACCCTGGCCGCCTTCACCAAACGCACCGGGATCAAGGTCAAGTACACCGAGGACATCAACGACAACGTCGAGTTCTTCGGGAAGATCCGTCCGCAGCTCGCCGCCGGACAACCCACCGGCCGGGACCTGATCGTGGTCACCGACTGGCTGGCCGCCCGGATGATCCGGCTGGGCTGGGCCCAGAAGCTCGACCCCTCGAAGCTGCCGCACGCCTTCGCCAACCTGTCCCCGCAGTTCCGCAGCCCCGACTGGGACCCGGGCCGGGCGTACTCCTACCCCTGGACCGGCATCTCCACGGTCATCGCCTACAACTCCAAGGCGACCGGCGGCAAGAAGGTGGACTCCGTCACCCAGCTGCTGGACGACCCCTCCCTCAAGGGCCGGGTCGGCTTCCTCACCGAGATGCGCGACACCGTCGGCATGACCATGCTCGACCTCGGCAAGGACCCGGCGACCTTCACCACCGCGGACTACGACGCGGCGATCGCCCGGCTCCGGAAGGGCGTGGACAAGAAGCAGATCCGCCGCTTCACCGGCAACGACTACACCTCCGACCTCGACAAGGGCGACCTCGCCGCCTGTCTGGCCTGGGCCGGTGACGTCATCCAGCTCCAGGCGGGCAACCCCGACATCAAGTTCGCCATCCCCGCGGCCGGCTACCTCACCTCCACGGACAACCTGCTCGTCCCCGCCGGGGCCCGGCACCGCGGCAACGCCGAGAAGCTCATCGACTACTACTACGAGCCCCCGGTCGCGGCCCAGCTCGCCGCGTACATCAACTACGTCTGCCCCGTCGACGGAGTGCAGGACGAGCTCGCGAAGATCGACCCCGCCCTCGCGGCGAACCCCCTGATCGTCCCCGACAAGGCCATGGCGAAGAAGTCCCACGCCTTCCGCTCCCTCAGCAACGAGGAAGAGACGGCCTTCGAGGAGAAGTTCGCCAAGCTCATCGGCTCCTGACGGCCCGCCCGTCCCCGCACCCCATCGACGACTCACCCCGGGACCGCGACCCATGACTGACAAGACCGCAGGCGGCGACGTCCGCCTCACCGGGATCAGCAAGCACTACGGCTCCTTCACCGCCGTGCGGCCGCTGGACCTCACCATCCCCCAGGGCTCCTTCTTCGCCCTGCTCGGCGCCTCCGGCTGCGGCAAGACCACCACGCTCCGCATGATCGCCGGACTGGAGGAGCCCTCCACCGGCACCGTCCACCTCGGCGACCGCGAGGTCACCCACCTCCCGCCCTACAAGCGGCCCGTGAACACGGTCTTCCAGAGCTACGCGCTCTTCCCGCACATGGACATCTTCGAGAACATCGCCTTCGGCCTGCGCCGCCGCGGCATCAAGTCGGTGAAGAAGCAGGTCGACGACATGATCGACCTGGTCCAGCTCGGCGAGCACGCCCGCAAGAAGCCCCACCAGCTCTCCGGCGGCCAGCAGCAGCGCGTCGCCGTGGCCCGCGCCCTCATCAACCACCCCCAGGTGCTCCTCCTCGACGAGCCCCTCGGCGCCCTCGACCTCAAGCTGCGCCGCCAGATGCAGCTGGAGCTCAAGCGGATCCAGACCGAGGTCGGCATCACCTTCGTGCACGTCACCCACGACCAGGAGGAGGCCATGACCATGGCCGACACGGTCGCGGTGATGAACGGCGGCCGCGTGGAGCAGCTGGGCGCCCCCGCCGAGCTCTACGAGAACCCCCGCACCACCTTCGTCGCGAACTTCCTCGGCACCTCCAACCTCATCGAGGCCGCCGTGGAGCGCACCGGCGAGGAGATCCTCGTCTCCGCCGCCGGCACCAAGCTGCGGCTGCCCGGCGACCGATGTCCGGTGGCCCCCCGCGCCGGCGGCAAGCTGCTCGTCGGCATCCGCCCCGAGAAGATCTCCGTGGTCCCCGCCACCGAGGAACACACCGTCGCCGAGGGCCGCAACAAGGTCACCGGCCGGATCGTGGACTCCTCCTTCATCGGGGTCTCCACCCAGTTCGTCGTCGACAGCCCCGTCTGCCCCGAGCTGGAGGTGTACGTCCAGAACATCGAACGGGACGCCCGCCTCACCCCGGGCACCGAGGTCGTCCTGCACTGGAACCCCGCGCACACCTTCGGCCTCGACGCCGACCAGGACATCGACGCCGGGACCGAGACGGCCGGGGAGGCGGCGTGACCCTCACCGAGGCGCCCCCCGCGCCCCCCGCCCCCGGGGACGGCCCCCCGGTGCACAAGCCCTCCCTGCGCAAGAAGCTGGTGCCGTACTGGCTGCTCCTGCCGGGCATCCTGTGGCTCCTGGTCTTCTTCGTCCTGCCGATGATCTACCAGGCGTCCACCTCGGTGCAGACCGGATCCCTCGAAGAGGGCTTCACGGTCACCTGGCACTTCCAGACCTACTGGGACGCCTTCACCGAGTACTACCCGCAGTTCCTGCGCTCCCTGCTCTACGCCGGCACCGCCACCGTGCTCTGCCTGATCCTGGGCTACCCGCTGGCCTACCTGATCGCCTTCAAGGCGGGCCGCTGGCGCAACCTGCTCCTCATCCTCGTCATCGCCCCCTTCTTCACCAGCTTCCTGATCCGCACCCTGGCCTGGAAGACGATCCTGGCCGACGGCGGACCCGTGGTCGGGGCCCTGAACAGCCTGCACTTCCTCGACGTCACCAGCTGGCTGGGCATGACCGAGGGGGACCGGGTGCTCGCCACCCCCCTCGCGGTGGTCTGCGGACTCACCTACAACTTCCTGCCCTTCATGATCCTCCCGCTGTACACCTCGCTGGAGCGCATCGACACCCGCCTCCACGAGGCCGCCAGCGACCTCTACGCCCGGCCCGTCACCGCCTTCCGCAAGGTGACCTTCCCGCTGTCCATGCCCGGGGTGGTCTCCGGCACCCTGCTGACCTTCATCCCGGCCAGCGGCGACTACGTCAACGCCGAACTCCTCGGCTCCACGGACACCCGGATGATCGGCAACGTCATCCAGTCGCAGTACCTGCGGATCCTGGACTACCCCACGGCGGCCGCGCTGTCCTTCATCCTCATGGCCATCGTGCTGATCATGGTGACCGTCTACATCCGCCGCGCGGGAACGGAGGACCTGGTCTGATGCGTGCTCCCCTCGGCTGGCTGCGCCGCAACCTCGTGGTCCTGGCGGGCCTGGCCACCCTGGCCTACCTGATCCTGCCCAACGTGGTCGTCACGGTCTTCTCCTTCAACAACCCCACCGGGCGCTTCAACTACGCCTGGCAGGAGTTCTCCCTCGACGCGTGGAAGGACCCCTGCGGGGTCGCCGACATGTGCGGCTCCCTGGCGCTGTCCCTCCAGATCGCCCTGTGGTCCACCCTCGGGGCCACCGCCCTGGGCACGGCCATAGCCTTCGCGATGGTCCGCTACCGCTTCCGGGGCCGCGGCGCGGTCAACTCGCTGATCTTCCTGCCGATGGCCATGCCCGAGATCGTCATGGCGGCCTCGCTCCTCGCCCTGTTCCTGAACATGGGCATCGAGCTGGGCTTCTGGACCATCCTCATCGCCCACGTGATGTTCTGCCTCAGCTTCGTGGTCGCCGCCGTCAAGGCCCGCGTGCTCTCCATGGACCCGAGGCTCGAAGAGGCCGCCCGCGACCTCTACGCGGGACCCGCGCAGACCTTCCTGCGGGTGACCCTCCCGATCGCCGCCCCCGGCATCGCGGCCGGCGCCCTGCTCTCCTTCGCGCTGTCCTTCGACGACTTCATCATCACGAACTTCAACTCCGGCAACACCGTCACCTTCCCCATGTTCGTGTGGGGATCGGCCCAGCGCGGCACGCCCGTGCAGATCAACGTCATCGGCACGGCCATGTTCGTCATCGCCGTCCTGGTGGTCGTGGCCGGCCAGGCCCTCGGCAACCGCCGCAAGAAGGCGCGCACCCCCTAGGCCGTGTCTTCCGGATCCTGCCTGGCCCGCGACGCCTGGCACCGCACCTCGCGGCACTGCGCGCGTTCCGCGCTTCGTCTCGGCTCCTCTTCGAGGACCTTGGAGGCCGAGCT